>DASRXY010000125.1:0-13540 GCA_035654035.1 Sphingobium sp.
GCCAGCGGCAGCGCCCGGCCATCGCGCACTGCCACAGCCTGCGCTGTCCCATCCAGCGACAGCGTCGCAAGCGCATATCCGGTCATCATTCCGTCCTCGAACAGCTCAATAGGGCTCGGCGAGCCGCGCCAGAGTGCCGCCCAGCATCTGGTTGGCGGCCACCTGATCGCCGCCGCTCATTTCGATCTCGCCGATCCGCACGGAGTTCTCCACCACGAGCCGGGCCCGCTCGACGCGCCGTGCCATGAAGGCCCGCAGCGCGGCGTCGACCGTGTCGACCCGGGCGAGTTCGTCGGCCAGCACCAGCCCGTCTTCCACCGCCATGCCCGCGCCGGAGGCCATGTGCGGCGTGGTGGCATGAGCGGCGTCGCCAATGACCACCGCGCGCCCCTTGAACCAGGGGTCGGCGAGCAACTGCCATTCGAGCGGACGATAATTCACCAGCGACTCCGGCCCCAGCCCCTCCCGGACCTGCGCCACATAGCCGCCGAATGGTGCGAGCAGGCCTTTCAGGTGCTCGACCAGCGCGTCCTCGGCGAAGTGCGGATTGTCCGGCACATGCTCGAGCGCGAAGAGATACATGTGCGTGGCGGACACCGGATTGAAGCCCAGCTTGACCGGCCCGCCGAAGAACATCTCCGTGCGGTCCATGCCGGCCGGCCGGGGCGCAACGGCGCGCCAGCAGCCCTGGCCGGTGAAGCGCGGCGCTGGCGCCTCGGGGAAGAGCGCCTGCCGCGTCTGGGAGTAAATGCCATCGGCGCCCACAAGCAGATCGTAGCGGCCGGCAGAGCCGTCGTCGAACCGCACATCGATGCCTGCGCCGTCATCCTCGAACGCAGCGACCCGCAGGCCGAGCCGCACGTCGATGCCGGCTGCGCGAACCCGCGCCGAGAGAATGTCGTGCAGCACCGGGCGCATGATGCCGCCGCCGGACTGGATCGGCGTCGGATTGTCCGCCACCGGCGCCTCGAACAGGATGGTCCCGTCGACAGCTCGCCCGCGCATGCCCGCGCCGACATGGCCTCGCGCCCGCACATCCTCGAGAATCCCCAGATCGTCGAAGGCGCGCAGGGAAAGACCAGTGACGCTGATCCCCGCACCATAGACCCGCCAGTGCGGATCGGCATCGATGAGAGTGACCGCCACGCCCTTGCCATGGAGCGCGAGCGCGGCGGCCATCCCCCCTACACCGCCGCCGACGATGAGCGCCGTCGCGATCATGCCGGCACCTGCCACAGCCCCTTGTCGGGGGCCATCTCGGCGTGCGGCTTATTGCCCGGGATGATCCGGCCAGTCCCCCACTGGTCCATCACCTCGAGACCGGGCTTGTAAATCTGCGGCTCCCAGCTCGCCTCGTCCACCTCTTCCAGATCGGACGTATATTCGACCGTATTGCCGTTGGGCGAGGTGTAATATGTAAAGGTGTTGTTGCCCGCCGTGTGACGCCCCGGCCCCCACTGGAGAGTGACCCCTGCACCGGTCATCCGCGCCAGGCCGCGCATGAGATCGTCCACCGAGCGCACGTCGAACGCGATATGGTTGAGCGCCGGCGGCCCCGGCAGGATGGCCAGACGGTGATGCGCGCTGTTGCACCGCAGGAAGACCATGAAATCGCCCAGCCAGTCGGACAGCCGGAAGCCCAGCACATCCCGATACCATTGCTCCAGTTCCTTATGCTGGGGCGAATGAAAGACCACATGGCTGATGTGCAGCGGGATGGCCTCGTCGCGGGCGAGGTCGCGCGGCGTACGCTGCGCCGCGCCGCTGACGATTTCCAGCGCCCGCCCATCGGGGTCGAAGAAGCGGAAGGCATAGCCGCCGCCCGGTCCCTCCGCCGGGCCGGGCGCGCTGATGATGCGCGCGCCGGACGCCTGCACCTGCGCGTACAGCGCATCGACATCGGCCGTGCTGGCAGCGGTGAAGCCGACGAGATCGGTCTTCTTCTCGTCATCCTGCCGCAAGCGGATCACATAGGGGTGCGGCGATGCGGCGGCGGCGAAATACACCTTGCCGTCCTGCTCCGCCACTTCCTCCAGGCCCCAGGTTGTGGCGAAAAACGCCCGCTCAGCCGCCAGATCCGGCACTGCCAGAGCCACATATTGCAGATCGGTCACCTTCGCCATCATCACCATCCTCTCTTCCGGCACCCCTTTAATTCCCGCATGCAGGAATATCAAGGGTGCCGGAGCCGCAAATTTTCAGAAGCGGAAACCCGCGCGCACGCCATAAGTGCGCGGCTGCTCCGCATTGGCGACGAAGAGATTGGCACTGTTGGCAGTCGCAGTGGCCAGTCGCTGGTTGTTCTCCAGATTGAACACATAGGCGGTTACCGACCAGCGATCATCGGCTTCGGCGAGTGTCGCCGACAGGGTGCTGACGAAATTGGCCCGGCCCATGAGATAAGGCAGATAATCCGCGCTCAGATATGTGGAGCTGCGATAGCGGGTGCCGGCGTTCAGCACCAGCTTGACGCCGCCCAGCGGCACAGTCTGTTGCCCGTTCAGCGTGAACGACCATTCCGGGGCATTGAACGCGGGCCGACCGGAGCAATCCACCTCGAAAACATCCAGCACCGCGCCACCAGGCGTCGTTTGCGTGGTGGGCGCAAAGCCGCAGGCGGTGTTGGGCGGCAGGCCCTGATTGGGCGCATAATAGACGAAGCTGTCATAGCGCGTATGCAGATACTGCACGCTGCCGGAGAGCGACGTGTTCGGCGTCGCCTGGAACTCGACATCGAGATCCACGCCCTTGATCGTGCTGGTGCCGATATTGCGCGTGAGCAGCACCGTGGAGGGCGGATTGCCCAGATCGTAGCCGAACTGGCTGAACTGCTGGTTACGATATTTCCAGAGGAACGCCTCGATGTTCACTTGCAAGCGGTTGTTCAGGAAACGATTCTTCGAGCCGATCGTGTAGGCGTTCAGCGTCTCCGGCTCGTAGCTCTCCAGTCCGCGCGCGAAAGAGAAGCCGCCGGCGTGATAGCCCGTTTCGAAGCTGGCATAGATCATGTTGCGCGGCGACAGGTCATATTGCGCCGCCAGGCGATAGGTGAACTTGTTGTTGGTCATTGCCGAATCGATGACAATCGGCGACCGCAGCACGAAAGGCGCCGTCTGCGAACCGCCAGCGATGGGCGGCAGCGCAAAGAGCGGAACGGGCGTGATGGGGATGCCCGCCTGATTATAGAAGCTCTCCACCTCGGCGCCCGTCGTGCCCAGCGGCATGAGCGGCAGCGTGGGGCAATTATTGCCATTCGCGGGATTGCCGCAGAAGAGAATATAGACGTCGGACGTGCCCTGGAACGACTTCCTGTCCGAGGTATAGCGGCCGGCGGCCGTGAGGCTGAGATTCTCGACCGGGCGGTAGGTAAGCTTGCCGAAGCCGGCCCAGGATTCGGTGTGCGTGGCGAACTGCTGGTAAGGCGAAAGCGTCCACTGATTGTAGAAGGCCGTCGCGTCGATCTTCTCGTCGAAGAACATGCCGCCGACCAGATAATCGATCGCGGACCCGACCTGCCCGGCCCACCGTGCCTCGACACTGGCCTGGCGATCCTTCTCCTTCGATCCTGCCTCACGGAAAATGCCGGTGAAGCGATAATCGATGCTGGCCTCGCGCCAGGCGGGCTGGATCGTCAGCGTGCCGGCATCGGTCCGGTAGTTGAGCTCGCCCGTGATGCCCCAATAGTCATTGTCGTTGAACGGCTTGCCGTCCATCACTGCACCGGCGCGGCCCACCTGGACGATGTAACGCGGGGCGAGATAAGCTTGGGAGGCCGGATCGCCCACGCCCTGCTGCGTCGAAAAACCCGAGGGCGTGAAGGAATAGCCGGCAAAACCACCCGGCCCGAAAGTGGGGTTGACCGCGCCCAGATAATAGCCCGATGCGCTAGCCCCGCCCTGATGCGCGTAATCGGCGGCAAGCCGCAGATCCAGATCAGGCGTCGGCTCGGCATAGAGCTGGACGCGGCCGCCATATTCGCGCTGGTTGCCGGTGCCGTCGCTCAGGAAGGCATCCCGTGTCGAGAGAGTCCCGGCCACGCGCAAGGCGACATTGGTGCCAATGGGAAGGTTGAGCGCACCCTGCGCCGTGAACCAGTCGTAATTGCCGAAGCCGACCGTTGCATCCCCACCCGTCTCGCCGATCCGCGGCTTGTTGGGGATGACGTTGATCGCGCCGCCTGTCGCGTTGCGGCCATACAGGGTGCCTTGCGGCCCCTTGAGCACTTCCACGCGCGCCAGGTCGTAGAACACGCCGGATGTCGAGCTCGGCCGGCCGATATAGACCCCGTCATAGTTGAAGGCGATCGCCGGGTCCGAATAGGCATTGACGGTGTTGTTGCCCACGCCGCGCAGGTAGAAAGTGGTGGTACCGCCGGCCCCGCCGACCGCCGCCAATGCCGGTGACGTGCGGGCCAAGTCCTCGGCACGCGTCACGATCTGCTGCGTCATTTCGCTGGATGAGACCACGTCGATCGGCAACGCCGCCTTCTGCGCGCTCTGGCTGACGCGCTGGGCTGTAATGACGATGTCGGCAAGTTCAGTGCCTTCGGCCTGCGCATCGGTCTGCCCGTCACCGGTCTGCGCGTAGAGCGTAGCCGGAAGCATCAGCGCTACGCCCATGGCGAGCATCGACGCACCACGATGAATGGTGTTCATACCTCTCCCTCTCAACGAACCGCCGGATTATTCCCGGGCCGGTGAATTATTTATTCCGGCTATCATGAATAATGGGGAGGTTCAAGCGGGGATGCGGCCGCGGGCCGTCCATCCGGCCAGACCGTGACGCGATAGCCACCGGGCTGAGGGATTTGAGGTGGACCTCCCCGGACGGCCGAGCACGATGGGCGCATTTCCGAGGTCTCCCCGAACGATTCCAGCATCTGCGCATCGGCAACAGCCTCTTCAGGCGTGCGCGCTCTGCCGGGCGCTCGCGCAGCGGAGAGCCCCGAGACGGCAGGGCCGATGCGCGGCACCCATCAGGCAGCCGAATGCCTGGCGGCCTTATCGTAGAAGCGTGCCGGCGGCGACACGCCAGAGCATAGGTCGGTCCGCCCAAACCATTGCCCTGGAACGACAACAAGCCGTGATCGCCCGGGCGATCACGGCTTGCTTGCTGTCTGGCTCCGGCGCCGAACGCCGGATCGACAATCTTAGTTGGCGCGCTTCTGCGCGGCGATCACGGCTTCCGTGGTCGGGTTGCCCAGCGAGAGCTGCTGACCGTTCGGGAAGCTGATCTCGGCGGCGCTGGCACGGGTGTCTCCGTCACGGGCGCGGAACGCCTGCACGATGATCTGCGTACCGGCCGGCAGCGAGTTGCGGTTCCAGCCACGGCGCAGCAGCGCGCTGGGTGCGCCGCCTTCGACGCGCCAGACGGTCGACTTGCCGCTGGCATCGGTCACGTTGATGTGGATCCAGCTATGCGGATTGACCCACTCAAACTTGACGACCTTGCCTTCCAGCTTGATCGGCTTGCTCGAGTCGAACTCGGCACCGAACGAGTGGTGAGCGTCCGCGACGCTGCCCCAGCTCGCCATGAGAACGGCGGCGACAACGCCAGCACGCCAGTTTTTCATACGCACGGTAGGGTTACTCCTTTGCTTCTATTCTGCCGCTGCCGGTGTACCGGCAGTATTCTTCTTGTCCGCAGGCGGTTCCCCATGAAGGTCTCCGTAAAGGAACTCCTCCGAATAGGGCGTGCAGCGGAAGTCCATAAGCTGCGCATTGGGCTCCAGTCGGCGATACAGCGTCAGGGAGATCGTCCAGGGCTTCGTATAGAGATCCGGATCATCGATCGTCGCCTCGTAAGCGATATGATCCTTGTCAATAAGCTTGAATTTTTCCGTGACCGTGGTGTGCGGGCCAAGATAGTTGCCGGAGCGATCCAGCCACGTCTTGTTCTGCATCATCTCGCCATCGGGCGCTTTGTATTCGCCCGGGCTCTGCGAGAGCGTCACGACCTTCAGCGTATCGCCTTCCCACTGACCGTAGGAGGTGCCCATCCAGGTGTCGATGGACGGCACGCCCACTTCACCCATGTAGATGGCGCGGTTGGCATTGGCATACTCATAGACCATGAGCATGTCGCCCTTCTCGCCCTGAATGATCTGGAACGGGAAGTTCATGTAGGTCGCGCGGGGAATGCCCGGCAGGTAGCAGGCCGCTTCCGGATCGTAGCGCGGCGCAGTGGCGCGATAATGATCGCGCTCCTTCAGCGCCTCGGGCTTGTAGGGGATCGTGCCGCCCTGGACGACGCCCAGGCCGCCATGGTTCGCCGCGATGGCGCCGAGCTGACGCTCGCCGGCCTTCGAGGTCGAGGAATCATGAGGTTCCAGATTGTAGTTGGCCTCGGTGATGGCCTGCCAGATACCATTGAGGTTCGGCTTCCCGCCCAGACGCGCGCTGGAGCTGGAGGCTGCGGCCGGAGCCTTCCTCTGCTGGGCATCGGCGACACCGGCGCCGGCGACAATGATCGCCGCAGCCGCGGCCAGCTTCAGATACTGTTTCATCCGCGCAAAATCCTCCCGTTCAATTCTTGATCATGGCAGAGCGTAGGCGACAATGACGCCTCCCGCATTGATGGCGACATACTGTTTGCCACTGCGGCCCCGATAGCTCATCGGATTAGCATTGGCATTATTGGTTAGCTTAGCTTCCCACAACTGTTTTCCGGACGTTGCATCGAAGGCACGGAATCGCTTGTCGTTGGTGGCACCGATGAACACCAGGTTGCCGGCCGTGACCGTCGGACCGGCGCTCCCGGCATTGCCCTGAAGCTGCTTGCCCTCGGGCAGCGCCTCCTGCAGGCCGAGCGGAACCGCCCACTTGATCGCGCCGCTATTGGCATCGATGGCAACCAGGCGCGCCCAGGGCCCCTTGTAGCAGGGCAGACTGGCGCCCACCGGGCGGCCCTTCTCATCATATTTGCCGTCGACCGGCGCCGAGAAGCTGAAGAAGGGGCCCTTGCCGTCCACGCTGGCGCGGTCATACTCGCCCGGCTCGGTCGCGTCGAAACTGTAGGACTTGCCGCCCTCCACCTTCTCGGTCCAGCCAACCAGCGAGGTTTCCTGGGTGGCGACGAACACCATGCCGTTTGTCGGATTGGCGGCCGGACCGCCCCAGTTGACGCCGCCGGTGCCGCCCGGACGCTGAATGGTCGAGCGCGGCGGATCGCCCTCCTTCTTGAACATGAAGGGCGTGTAGGGGCCCAGATTGATATAGCCGCCGGCCTTGTCCCACATCGCCTGGCAGGCCGCGGCATGCTCGGGCGTGGTATCCTCGGCGGTCACCATGTCGGCCTTGGTCATGCTCATGCCGCTGAGCGGCGGCGTCTGCGTCGGGAAAGGCTGAGTGGGGCTGTAATATTCGCCGGGCACGTCACCCTTGGGCACGGGGCGCTCCTCCACGGGGAAGAGCGGCTGGCCGTCGTGTCGGTTCAGCTCGAAGAACAGGCTCGACTTGTTGACCGAGATGAGGCCCGGCTGCTTGCGGCCGTTCACCGTGAGATCGATCAGCGGGCCGGTCGAGGGCATGTCGACGTCCCAAAGGTCGTGGTGCACGGTCTGGAAATGCCACTTGTACTGGCCGGTCTTCAGATCGAGCGCGACGACAGAATTGCCGAACAGATTGTCGCCGGGGCGGCTGCCGCCCCAATAATTGGGCGAGGGCGAACCGACCGGAATATAGACGGTGCCGGTTTCGACATCGACAGGCGCGGAGAAGGCCCACATGTTGGTCCCCGAGCGACCCCACCAGCCGGAGCCTTCCCAGGTCTCATGCCCCTTCTGGCCAGGCACGGGGACAGTCTGGAATTCCCACAGCTTCTTGCCGGTGCGCACATCGAAGGCGCGCGGATTGCCGGGTACGCCGACAGGGTTCTCCAGTGTCGCAGCACCCACGACCGCGATGTCGCCCGCGATGGTCGGCGTACCGCCATAGGCAACACCCATCTCGACGACACCCTGGTCACCAAAGTCGCTCACCGGCTGGCCGGTCGCGGCGTCGAACGCCAGCAGTCGCGTGCCGGAGGTGACGAGCAGGCGCGGCGCCAGCTTGCCGTCCCCCGCCCAGTAGCCCAGGCCACGCGTCGAGAAGGTGCCGCCGCGGGCGCCGGCATCGGGATCACGCGGGAGCGTGTAGGTCCACAGCTCCTTGCCGCTCTCGGCATCGAGCGCGATGAGGCGGTTGCCCGCCGGAAAGAACATGACACTGTCCACCACCAGCGGCACCGTCGTGCCGAAGGAGCGCATGGGATAGGACCAGGCCACCGCCAGACGCGAGACATTGTCGCGGTTGATTTGATCCAGCGGGGAATAGCGCGTGGACGCGAGATCGCGATTGATCGTGCGCCAGTCGCCATCGGGCATGTCGGCTTTGGCTTGCAGGACGCCCGCAGCGCCGCACAGGGCGATCGCGGTCAGACAACAGCTAGTGGCGAAGCGCACGAATCAGGCCTCCTGTCCCTTGACTCAAATTGGGTACGAGCTGCGCTTGCATGGCTATGCGCGTCCGTTCCTGAACCTCGGCCTAATGTGGCGCGTTGATTTTGACAATGTCCGGAATCGAGATGTTAGTTGTTTTTGACAACATTGTGTCGCCTGGGCTACGTCGGCGACGGGGTAACGCCCGCACAAGGACGGATATGCGGCGCCGGACGCGAATCATGGCGACCGCAATGATGCTCGTGGGCGGCGCGTGTCACACATCCCAGCCATATTGATAAAAGGACGGGCGAATGGCGCGGCGGAGCCCTTGCCCTTACGCAAGGAAGGCAATGACGAATGGCCTCGATTAGTGATCTCTTGTTCGAGATGACGGAGTGGTTGCGCACCACTTCGGTTCTCGACCTCTCGCTCTGGATCGACAGCACGCAAGCCCGCAACTGGCTCCAGGAAAATTTCTTCGCCATCCCCCTCATGCAGACGGCGCATATTCTCACCATCGCGCTCACCTTCTTCTCGGTGGTGCTGGTGTACATGCGCGTGCTCGGCCTGAGCGGTATGAGCCGCACCATGCCCGAGACGATGAAGCGCTATTCCTCCACCATCTGGTGGGGCCTGCTGGTGCTGATCCTGACCGGCATCGGCATGATCGTCGGCGAACCGGTGCGCGAACTGGTCAATCCCATCTTCTGGATCAAGATGGGCATGGTCATCGTGCTGATCCTGCTGAGCGCCCTCTATTACGGCGCGATCCGCCGGCAGATGGTGGATTGGGACCGCGCGTCCAGCCATCTCGCACTGCGGGCCAGCGGCTTCGGCCTCATCGTCCTGTGGTGCCTCATCATGGCTGGCGGTCGCTGGATCGCTTACGCGCCGGTCTGAGGAAGGGATCAAGTCAATGTTTTCATCTACCATTTGGCAATCGCTCGAAATGTCGCCCGTGGGCGACTACATCGCCGCTTCGACCTGGGCCTTCCCCACGCTGGAAACCATCCACGTCATCGCGCTCGTCACCGTGTTCGGCTCGATCGCAATGATGGACCTGCGTCTGCTCGGCCTCGTCTCGAAGAACACGCCGGTTACGGCCGTCTCGCGCGAGACGCTGCCCTTCACCTGGACGGCCTTCGTCCTGGCGCTCATCACCGGCTCGTTGCTGTTCGTCAGCAAGGCCTCCTATTATATGGTCAATCCCTATTTCCTGACCAAGATGGGCCTCATCGCGCTGGCCGGCATCAACATGGCCGTCCTCCACACCGGGGCATGGAAGACCGTGATGAACTGGGATGTCGGCAACGCCATTCCCACGTCGGTGAAGGTGGCTGCGGGCCTCTCGCTGGTCTTCTGGATCCTCGTGCTGTTCTGTGGCCGCGTGATCGGCTTCACGCTCGGCATCTACGTCCCGGCCTGATCCGGCAGGGCCGCGCGCCCTTCCTGCCGGCCCTTTCAGCGAATCACATTCGCCTGGCGGCCCGTCGCTCCTCCCGGAGCGGCGGGCCGTCCGCTTTTCGGACACAGTCATCTTCACATCGCGCAAATTTGATTCAGTTCAATGTCGGCGCGGCTCCGATCTGGTCCCAATCGGGATAGCCGGCAGTGATTCGATCCCGACAAGCCAGCCCCCATTGGCTTTTCGGATCGGCACCCCGGCTAACAAGGATAGATCGGGCCGAAGCGTCTTGCAGCGCCAAGCCTTAGTTCAAGGGAGGCACTGACTGATGGTCTCATTAGGCGATGCACTATTTCAAATGACCGGGTGGTTGCGTACCACCTGGGTCGTCGAATTCTCGCTCTGGGTTTCGGAAACGCGGCCCTGCATCTGGTTGCAGGAAAATTTCCTCGCGATTCCGACATTTCAGACCATTCACATCCTGTCGATCGCCGTTCTGTTCGGCTCGGCGCTGATGCTCAATCTGCGCGTGCTCGGCTATGCCGGCGGCGGCCACAGCATGGAGGAGATGGCCAAGCGCTTCATCCCCTGGCTCTGGGGCGGCCTGACGGCGCTGATCGTCACGGGCATCATCCTGCTCGTCAGCGAGCCGGTCCGCAACATGGTCAACCCCTTCTTCTGGATCAAGATGGGCACGCTGGTCGTCACCGTGCTGGTGACGCTCTGGTTCCATGGCGCCATCAAGGCGCGCATGGCCCGCTGGGAGAACCAGAAAGAGGGGCAAGGCGCCATTCGCAAGGGCGCGGTCGCGCTCATCGTCCTGTGGTGCCTGGTCATGGCCGGCGGCCGCTGGATCGCCTACGCGCCGGTTTGAGGAGAGGATAGCATGATCTTGGAATCGCTTTGGCAGGGCCTCGAACAGTCGGCCCTCGGCAGCTACATCGCCAGCGCGGAATATGCCTTCCCGCTCATCGAAACTTTCCATGTGATCGCGATCACTACGGTCGTGGGCACCATCGCCATCATGGACCTGCGCCTGCTCGGCCTCACCTCGCGCCGCTGGACCGTGACCTCGGTGTCGCAGGACACCCTGCGGCTGACCTGGGGCGCCTTCGTGCTCGCGGTCATCACCGGCCTGCTGATGTTCATCAGCAAGGCGCCGACCTACATGGTGAACCCCTATTTCCTGTGGAAAATGGTGCTCATCGCCCTGGCCGGCATCAACATGGCCATTCTCCACACCGGTGCATGGAAAACGGTAGGCAATTGGGAGATCGGCGACGCCATTCCCGCCTCCGTCAAGGTGGCCGCGGGCCTCTCGCTTGCCTTCTGGATCATCGTGGTCTTCTGTGGCCGCGTGATCGGGTTCACCCTGGGCGTGTACATTCCCGCCTGACACCGAGCCGGCGCCGCACTTTACCTGCGGTGCCGGAGCCACGGAAATGCGCGGCCGGCTTCAAAGGGGGAGCCGGCCGCGTTTTTTTTACAACGTCCGCAACGGCTTGCGGACGCGCATGCGGACGAGGGAACTGACCTCCGGCAGAAACTTGTTCCTCTCCTTCACTGCCGCTGCCGCTGCGTCGGGCAGTGAGGGTGGCCTTCTAGCCAATCGCCGCCCGCTTTCGGAAAGCGCTTCTTCTTCCAACCTTCCAGTACCCCAACGCGCACGCGCCTGGACCGCGAAAATTCCCTCGTGCTCCTGCGCAGGCAGGCGCCCTCCCCGGGCCCAGCCGAATGCCCGACCGCCCTGAGCCCCCTATCTGCGCAGGAGCACAAGAAGGATCGGCAGTTCTCCGGACGGATGCCCGCCCCGGCGTCAGTCCGCCCCAAGGAACGCCGAACAGGCGCCAACCTGCGATATGGCGGCCGGGCGGCATCACGGGACCAGCCTGAACCCAAGAATGGCTCCATTCCCCCGCTAGCTCTCCCTCGGGACACGCGCCGTTCCCAAAGCAGCCCCCCTCCACACGTGCACCGCGCACGAAAAAGGGGGCGCGGCGGCCCCCTTTCCCAGTCCGGCTCACAGAGGCGCCGGCGCGTGGTTGTCGGCTCAGTAGCCCACGTCGCGCTTGTAGATCGCGTCGTAGAGCGCAACCTTGTCCGCCGAGAGCGCTTCGCCGGGGCCGGATTTGGCGGCATCGAGCAACATGGCCTGGGTGGGCGCCAGCTTGTCGACGGTGGGCCATTCCGGCAGGCCGGGGCCATTGGGATTGCCGGTGCGGGCGAAGTTCACCCAATAATCCGACATCTGATCGGCGAAGGCCTCCTCGATGGGGTTGCCGGCCATCTTGCTGACCGAGCTTTGCCCCGGGAAGGTGCGCGGCGCGGCCAGGTTGTCGAACACATAGGGGATTTCGGCAGTGTGGCCGGCGCCCAGGTCCGGCTTGCCCTCGTCATAGGGCGGCCGGTGCGTGAAGTGATAGAAATAGGCCTTGGCGCCGACCTTGGCCTGCGCATTGGCAAACTGGCGCATATGCCACGCCATCGCGTCCGAGAAAGGCTGGGAGGCCATGAGCTTGGCTTCTTCATCGGTCTTGGCGGGGTAGGCCTTGAGGCCCAGCTCGGCCAGGTCGCGCCAGCGCTGCGCCGCGCTGTTGCGCCAGTTCTCCACGGTCATGCCCGGGCCCATGCCGGCAGTGAAGGAGCCTTCCTCGGCATTGGAGCCGGAGATGACGTCAACCTTGTTCTGCCGGCCCTGCGCGAAGGTGATCGAGAGATCCTCCGGCACCACCCAGCCATCGACGATCATGCCCTGACCGCGGATCTTCTTCATCACCTCCTCGGCCGGCATGGCGCGCAGTTGCGCCAGCGTGGGCGCGCCCGCCGCCTCGGCTTGCTTCAGCGTGGCGGCCTCTGCGGCCTCCCGCGTCATCATCTTGGTGATGCCCAGTCCCATCCAGGCGCCGCTCTCGGAAATGCCACGATGGAACAGGCCTTTCGCTTCCGGCGAGCCGGCCAGCGCCGCGACCATGCAGGAGCCCGCGGATTCGCCGAAAATGGTGACATTGTCCGGATCGCCGCCGAACTGGGCGATGTTCGCCTTGATCCACTTGAGCGCGGCGATCGCATCCATCAGCGCATAGTTGCCCGATGCATTCTTGCCCGATTCCTTGGTTAGCTCGGGATGCGAGAGGAAGCCGAAGGCGCCGTTGCGATAGTTGAGCGTGACCATCACCACGCCCTTCTTGGCGAGATTGTCGCCTTCGCTGAACGGGGAGTTGCCACCGCCCTCATTATAGGCGCCCCCATAGAGCCAGACCATGACGGGGCGCTTCTCGCCCGCCTTGCTCGCGCCGGTCCACACGTTGAGGTAGAGGCAATCCTCCGACACGCCGGGCGAATCCGGCATGTCGGTCGTCGGGTTGACGCGATTGCCGCCCGGCGCCTGCATGCAGGCCTTGCTGTATTTGCCGCCATCACGCACGCCGCTCCAGTTCGCGGCCGGCTGCGGCGCCTTCCAGCGCAGCTCGCCGACCGGCGGGGCGGCGAAAGGAATGCCCTTGAATGCGGTGATGCCGGCCTGCTTGCCGGCCACGCCCTGGACCAGGCCGTTGACGGTCTTCACCGGCGCCTCGATGGCCGCATGCGCCAGCGAAGCGGTGCCGAGCATCATGGCCGCGAAGGCCAGCCGCATGGTGGTTTTTCGGGCAATCATTGACTGTTCTCCTTCCCCTTGGCCCGTTCGGCCCGGGATGCCGTGATATAGTTGCGAATCT
>DASRXY010000126.1:0-6072 GCA_035654035.1 Sphingobium sp.
GAAAGCGCTCATGGAAGGCGCGCTGTTGATCGTCGGCACGAGCGCTTGTCGATGATGGCCGGCGCGCGATCCGGTTGTCGCGCCGTCATCCGTCCCGTGCGGCGCGACGGTTCCACAGGAAGCCGAGCGCGAGCAGCACGATGATCGCAAGCTGGGCGAGGATCGTCTCGCGCGTTGGATAGAGGCCCAGCAGCTCGCTGCGCGGGGAGGCGGGCCAGGGGGTGACCGGCAGATAGCCCGCCTCCTGGAGCGCGCTCATGCCCTTGCCGATCAACACCACCGCCAGAACGGCGATCAGCGCCGCGCTGTAAGCGAAGAATTTGCCGATCGGCAGCGTGCGGCTGTAGCGCATCATCACGAAGGCGACGATCGCCAACACCACCAGCGCGGCGAGTGCGCCCGCCACGACGGCGCCACCATTCCCCTGGCTCCAGATTGCGGCGTAGAAGAGGATGGTCTCGAACACCTCCCGATAGACGACGATGAAGGCCAGCGCGAACAGGAACCAGGCCGAGCGGCGGTTGAGCGCGTGACCGAGCTTCTCGTGAATGTAGCGCTGCCAGGCCTTGGCATTGCTCTTGCCGTGCATCCAGATGCCCACCCACAGCAGCACCAGCGCGGCGAAGATCCCGCCAAATCCCTCGGTCAGTTCGCGGCTGGCGCCGCTGATGGTGATGAGCCATGTCGCCGCCGCCCATGTCGCCACACCCGCGACAAGCGCCGCGATCCAGCCGCCATGTACATAAGGCAGCACATCGCGCCGATCGGCCTTGGCGAGAAAGGCGATCATCGCAATGACGATCAGGATGGCTTCCAACCCCTCGCGCACGAGGATGGTAAAGGCAGCGATGAAGCTGGAGGTGGCCGATGCTTCGCCGGGCGCAAGCGCGGCTTCCGCCTGCTCGAACAGCTCATCCAGCGTGGCGACGCGGGTTTGCACGGTTTCCACCGGCTCGCCCCGGGCGATGGCGGCGCGCAGTTCCGCCATGGCGCCCTCGATGCGTACCATGAGCGCGTGGTCGCGCGCGGACAGCACCGCTTCCACCGGCTCGAAGCCATCAAGATAGGCGGAGAGCGCCAGATCGGTTGCGGCCTTGCGGTCGCCGCGGTCATAGGCCGCCAGCGCTGCATCGAGAGTTGTGCGCGCCAGTGTCAGCGTGCCGCTCGCCTGCGCGGCGGCCGCCGTCTCCGGATGCCGCCGCAGGAAAGCCATGAGCGGCTGTGCCTTGTCTTCGCCGATCTCGGCGGCAAGCGCGGCCGGGGTGATGCCGACCAGCTTTTCGAGATTAAGGCGCGCGCGCAGGCTGGCGTCGTTCTCCCACAGCGCCTGCCCCGCCGCGACCTGATCCTCGGGATAGGCCAGGGCGCCGGCATAGAAGGCGAGCGCCCAGCGATCCTGCGCCGGCAGCGCGGCGAAGCTCATCATGCTGGTGCCGTCCAGTCCCTGCTCGATTACCTGATAGAGCGCGAAGACGCTGCGCTCGCGCGCCCGCGCCTCGTCAGTGAAGGCAATAGCGGGCGGATCGAGCCCCGCCGCTTGCGGCCCGTCGCCGCCGCCGGTGGCGCCGTGACAGCTCGCGCACTGCTGCGCATAAAGCGCCGCGCCTCGCGTGACATCCGGCGCGCGCGAGGGAGCGAGCGGGACGGGATAGGCCTTGATGAGATCGGCGGCGAGGCCACGCGCGGCGCTGGCGATGGCCGGAGCGGGGTGCCGGGCGGCGATGATCCGCTCCAGCTCCCCGGCCTGTCGGGCGAGATCGGCCTTTGCGGACGAAGCGGGAAGCGTAGCGATCAGCTCGCTGGCAGTGGCAGAGAATTCCACCATCTCGTCGAACTCGGTCGGGTTGACGATCGCGCCGTTGTCAACCGCTTCGGGATAATCCACCGCGATATAATCGAGCAGCCGCCAGATCGTCTGCGCGGGCACTGTTTGCGCTGCGGCCGGCGCGGCAAGGCTGGCCAGCCAGAGCGCGACCACCGCCAGGAGCATGGCGGGCAGTAGGCGCTGGCGTGCCGTCACGCGGCAGCGGTGTCGCGTGGATTGGCCGGTCAGAGACAGCATGTTGCTCGGCCACGAAACGGCACCGATCACGGCCCCTTGCGTGGCGACACAGTTGTGGTCCATCGGATCGCCCTGTTGCGCCGCCCGGATCGAACGGCCCTGTTTCCAACATATTGGGCGCCCGTCGAGCGATAATCAAGCGGGTCGCCGTGCAGTGGAGTAGCGCACTGGGCCGCAGTCGTTACGTGCCGGTTTTCGCCCGATAGCGACTTGGCAAAGCGGCGCATTCGTTGCAGACACTTGGCCAACCATAAAAAGCGGGGCGCACGGTCCCCGATGGAGGGGATTTTACGTCATGCGCATGCATGCTCGCCTGCTTCTTGCTTCCTTGCTGTGTCCTGCGGCTCTTTTGCTTGGCGCAGGAATGGCTGCCGGAGCCCAGGAAGACCACGCCCATGCGCATGGGGACGCTGGCAAGGAGAGACTGCCCGCCGCCGTCAAGAAGGGGCGCTGGTCCGATCCCGCGTCGTGGCCCAATGGAAGGGTGCCCGGCAAGGGCGATGCGGTGATGATCGGCCGGGATATGGACGTCGTGCTCGACGTTAGCCCGCCGCCGCTGCGCAGCCTGACCATCGACGGCAAGCTCAGCTTTGCGGATGACCGCAATCTCGCGCTGGAAACGGACTGGATTTATGTGCGGCGCGGCGCGTTGGAGATCGGAAGCGAGGCGAAGCCGCACACGCGCATGGCGACCATCACGCTCACCGATACGGTGCCCGGTGAGAATGTGAATACCATGGGCGATCGCGGTATCCTGCTCATGGGCGGCTCCCTCAGCCTGCATGGCGACCGCACGAATAGCTGGACCAAGCTCGCCCGCACTGCCAAGGCCGGCAGCAACCGGATCGAGGTGCTGGATGCGAGCGGCTGGCGCAAGGGCGACGAAATTGTCCTGGCCTCGACGGACTTCAATCCCCGACAGGCGGAGAAGCGCCGCATCGCTGCCATCAGCGGCAATGCGATCACGCTGGATAAGCCGCTGGGCTATATGCATTTCGGTGAAATCACCTTCGGCGTCGACGAGCGCGGCGAAGTGGGCTTGCTCACCCGCAACATTCGCATCCAGGCCTCGGACGATGCCGAGCGTTCCTATTTCGGCGGGCACATCATGGCGATGCCGGCCTCGCAAGTGCATGTCTCCGGTGTCGAGCTGTTCCGCATGGGGCAGCATCTGGAGCTGGCCCGCTATCCGATGCACTGGCACCTGCTTGGTGAGGGGCGCGGGCAATATATCCAGAACTCGTCGATCCACGATACCTACAGCCGCTGCGTCACCGTTCACGGCACCAACAATGTGCGGGTGGAAAACAACGTGACGTACAACACCGTGGGGCACTGCTTCTTCCTGGAAGATGCGGTGGAGACGGGCAACCAGTTCATCCGCAACCTCGGCATCCAGACCAAGTGTCACCCGACCGAGCCTTGTGACCCCACCAACCTCGCACCCGGCCGGCCGGGCACCGGCGCGGCAGGTCAGAAATCCAATCAGGTCCTGATCCCATCCGACAATACCGCATCTACCTTCTGGATCACGAACCCCGACAATATCTACCGCGACAATGTGGCTGCGGGCTCCGATCAGATCGGCTTCTGGTTCGCCTTGCCGGAGCACCCGACGGGCCAGTTCGAGGGCACCGAGACCAGCAAGAACACCTGGCCGCGCCGGACTCGCGTCGGCATGTTCAAGGGCAATGTCGCCCACTCCAATTTTGATGGCATGATGTTCGATCGCGGCCCCAAACCCGACGGCACCTTCAGCGTCCAGGGTAGCAACTACCATGTCGCTTATGCCGATCCGGCCGACACGAACAGCCAGCCGCTGGAGTCGGTCTTCGAGGATTTCACGGGCTACAAGAACCGCAATGGCGCCGTCTGGGGTCGTGGTGAACTGCACCTGTTCAAGAATCTGCGCGTGGCCGACAATGCGATCGGCTTCACGCATGCGGCCTCGGCAGTGGGGCGTACCGCCTATACCTCAAAGGTCGTCGACTCGCTGTTCGTGGGCGAGAGCGACAATATCGGCAATCCCAGCACGCCGGAGGAAATCGCTTATGGGCGCAGCCTGCCGAGCGAACATGCCGATTTCCCGATCCGCGGCTATGAATATTACGACATGCGCCATGACGTGGAGAACACCGCCTTCGTCAATTTCCAGCCCAACGAAACTCGCGAGGCAGGGGCGATCTCCTACCTCATGTACACCAGCTTTGGGATGAGTTCCGAGAACGCCATCGAGGGCGCCACGTTCACGAATGCCAAGCGGGTTCATTTCCCGCAGGTCGTGCGGCGGTGGGCCTCCGATCTGGGACGCGGCAATGCCTGGAGAGGTGCGGCGATCCATGACCGGGACGGCTCGGTGGGCGGTGTCCCCGATTCCTATATCGTCATCGACAATGGCATCGCATCCGATGAGGAAGCCTGCGACATCCGGCCGAGCTGGAACGCCGCCGTGTGCCGAGGCGACTTCGGGCGCTTCGGCGTTGGCGGCAATTTCGGCTTCGGCGATGGCCCGATTGCTGATCCGGTCATGCTCAGCCGCAACGGCCGGCGATACGAATATACCGGGGAGACGACGATCCGCAGCGGCGCCGAGGTGAGAGTGGAGACGGGCCGGAAGGCCCTCTCGCTCTCGCTGAAGGAGATGGACCCGGGCTCCTGGGTGATTTTCGAACTGCCCGGCTTCACCAGCACAGCCGCGGGCGCGCAGCAAGCTAGCCTCGCCGCGCTGCGCGATGCGGCCGATACAGCTTACTACAAGGCCGATGATGCCTTGTGGGTCAAGCTGGTCGCCGCGAACCCGGCCAGCGCTGCCGGTGGACCTGCGGCCGGCGCCAGCCTCGACGTTAGCCGATAGGGCCGCGCCGGCGTTAACCTTCGCTGGGCGACAATGATGCGTGTCGTTTGCCCCAATAGTTTTCCGCTCATAGCCAAGAAAGCTCGGAAAAGCGTTATATGTCGTGAAGCTTTTGCCACATATAAGGGCAACGTTCGTCCCATAAGTTTGTACCGCTGTACCTGCTTGCCTCAATAGTTGGGATAGGTAGTCCCAGCAGCGAGGCAATTCGGAGATCTGCCATTTTGTCTCTTGATGGACATGCTCCAACCGCGTGAAGAGGCATGGTCGTTCCAAAAAGGCTGTTGCGGCAGGATTTGGGACACCGCGTAATTGATTTAGCCACCCTCCTGGATGGTACGAAGTCGCACTGGCGCTTCAATGCAGGAGGATGACCGATGTCGATTTATGCAGGATTGGACGTGAGTGACAAGGCGACGCATGTTTGCGTCGTCGACATCGACGGCAAGGTGGTTCGGCGCGATGTCGTGACGAGCGATCCAGAAGTTCTGGCCAAGTGGCTGAGCCGGCATTGTCCGGACCTCGTGCGCGTGGTGCTCGAGACGGGGCCTCTGTCGACGTTCCTCTATCACGGCTTAGCCAAACGCAGTGTTGCAGTCGAATGCATCTGCGCACGGCATGCCAAGGGCGTCCTTTCGGCGCGGGTCAACAAGAGCGATGTTCATGATGCGGAAGGGCTTGCGCAACTCGCTCGCACCGGCTGGTTTAAGCGCGTCCACATGAAGGCATCTGCCACGCACATCGACCGAGCCGCGCTGCGCATCCGCGTGCAGCTGATCACGGCTCGTACGGCCATGGCCAACCAACTGCGCGGGCTGCTGAAGCTGTTCGGTCTGCGCATGGGGACCGCCAGAACATCGGGTCGGCGCACCGAGCGCCTGGCCGCGCTCTACGCTCAGCGTCCCGATCTCGCACCGCTGTTTGCTCCGCTCATTGCGGCTATGGAAGCGATCGAAGAGCAACTGCGCGCCTCCGGTCGGTTGCTCGTGGAACGCGCCGCCGCCGATCCAGTCTGCACCCGGCTGATGAGTGTGCCGGGCGTCGGCCCGATCACCGCGCTCACCTTCACTGCGACCATCGAAGATCCGCGCCGCTTTGCCAGGGGTGAAGATGTCGGGGCCTATGCCGGGGTCGTCCCGCGACGCAACCAGTCTGG
>DASRXY010000127.1:0-5076 GCA_035654035.1 Sphingobium sp.
TTGGCGATGATGGGATCATAGGTGGTATCGTGCAGCGGGCGCCATTCGCGGCCGCGCGCTGTGTCCAGCCGGGCGGCGATGGAGGCGAGCGCGTCGAGCGTCTGCTGCTTGCTGTAGATGCCCGCGCGGGCGCCCAGAACATAGCCCCAGAATTGCGTCTGCCCCTCATACACCCACAGCAGATCGTCCTGCATCGGCGTCGCATAGTCCGGCGTCCACAGCAGCTCGGGGCGTCGATATTTGCCGTTCCAGCTATGGGTGAACTCGTGGGGCAGGATATTGCGCGCGCCCGGCCCCGCCGCCCAATCGCCGAAATAGCCGGGCTCCACCCGATTCTCGCTGGAGCGCTGATGCTCGAGGCCAATGGAGCCGAGGCGCGTGGAGATGGCGAGGAGGAAGGCATAGCGGTCGAAGGAACGCCCGCCGAACAGCGCCAGCGCCTCGTCCACCAGCTTGCGGTGCGCGGCGATCTGCTGGGAGCTGGCGATCAGTTCGACAGGGTCGTCGGCGAAGAGATGGAGCGTCACGTCATGGCCCAGGTCTACGGCGCGGGTGAAGCGGCCGGCGAAGAGCGGCGAGTCGACCAGCGTCTCATAGTCCGTCTCTTCATAGGCGATCACAGTGTTGCCCGCCTCGCTGCGTGTCTCGCCCTTCAGCGCACCCGCCGCCGTCCAGCCGGCCGGCAGCGTGAGCGTCGCCTGGATGGGAATGCGGCGGACATAATAGCCGGCCGGATGGAGCGAGACGCTGTTCCACTGGATGTTCGCCATGCTCTCGGTGAGGACGACGCGGCCCTGGTCCGGGTCGGTCGGCGCGAGAAACTGGAAGCGCGCGACAAGGCTGCGCGCGTTGGCTGGTATGGTGAGGTGGAAGGCATTGACATCCAGTGGATCGCGCCGCCACGGCACCGGCGCGCCGTCGGCCGTGAACGTGAGGCCCGCGAGCTTGTCGATCTCGCCGCGCGCATCGTGCTTGCCGGGCAGCCATTCGGGGAAGAGCAGCGTCAGCGGGCCGGCGCTGGCGATGGGAATGGTCTGCTTCACCGCGATGATGCGGCGGTCCAGATCGGTGGCGTCCACCTCTAGCCGGATGGTGCCCGCGGTCCAGGGAAGGTCGCGCGCCGGCGGCACAGTACTCACCACCGGCAGGGCCTGCGGTTCCGAGCGCGTGGCATTCTGGGCCGGCGCGGCACTGGCGGCGAGCGTGGATGAGAGGGCGAGGGCGATCAGCAGGCTGCGAGGCATTCCGGGACTCCAAGGGGGCAGGCGCCCAGCATGACGCGGTGATGCGCGCGCGTCCAGCAGGCGGGGAAGACGGGCGCCTTGCCGGACGCGGAAAAGGGGTGCGGTGCCGTCCCGCGTCCCGGCGGTTCGGCGGGGATAGTGCGGTCGGTGGCGCCCGCGATCAGCGCGGCACGCACAGGTTTGAACGGCGCCTTCAGCTCAGATAATAGTTCCGGGCTTCCAGCGGCTCAGGCGCGGGCCGGCCGAGATGAGGCGCGAGGCTGATCTCGGCGGCGCGGCAGATGGCGTCGAGCGGCAGCGCGTTGGGTGTGGTGCCGAAGGGGTGGCTCAGCTCCTCGCTTACCTCGGCCAGACCCAGGAACACATAGCCGACGATGCCGACGAACACCGGCGTCATCCAGCCCGCCGGGCCGATCAGCGCAAAGGGCAGCAGCAGGCAGTAGAGATAGGTCGTGCGATAGATGAGCAGCGAATAGACGAAGGGCAGCGGCGTGGCGGCAATGCGCTCGCATCCAGCCTGCTGGAGCGTCATGTTGGCAAGGCGTTGGCCAAGCGCCCGGGCGCCGAAGCCGTCGATCGCGTCAGTGGCGCGTGCGCGTGCCAGCGTTGCTGCCATGCGGTCCAGTGCGGCGCAGGGCGGATGCGGTGCGTCGGCGAGCGGGCCGGCCATCTCGTGTGCGACGGGGTCCTCCCGCAGCTTGCGCAGATTGGCCCGGTGGAGATGGAGGAAGGCGAGCGCATCGCACAGCAGCGCCCGCCGCAGCGCTTCGTCGGTCACGAATAGCTCTACCTCGCGCGCCAGGCTGCGCATGTCGGCGAGTAGCCCGCCCCACAGCTTGCGTGCTTCCCACCAGCGGTCATAGGCGGCGTTGTTGCGGAAGCCGAGAAAGAGCGAGAGCGCGATACCGAAGACGGTGAAGCCGACCGGATCGATCGGCGGGAACGGGCCGAAATGGTGATCGATCCAGACCAGCAGGGCGGCAAAGGCCATGAGCAGCGCCACGCCCGGCGCGATGAGCGGGACGATGGAGCCGCGCACCGCGAACAGCAACGCGTGCAGGCCGGGCCTTTCCCTGACGATCATGGCGCATCCTTCGCTTGGCCGTGCGCCTCATGCCGCAAGCGCGCAGGGCCGGCAAGGGCGCCTCCGTTTCGCCCTGCGATACGCCCGGCCGCGCTGGCGGCTCGCGCGGGGTGCGCGAAGGCGCTACACTCGCGTGCAGGAGAGACGCCGTGCCGGAAGGATGCGCGGCCAGCGAGGGAGAGAGCCATGCATGTAGGTCTCGCCACTGGAATGGCGCATCAGCGCGGCAATGATTATCCGGACGTGCAGTTCATCCAGGAGGAGCTGGAAAATCTGGTTCTGGCCGAGGAGCTGGGCTTCGATTCGGTCTGGATCACCGAGCATCACTTCACGGACTATTCCATGTCCAACGATCCGCTCCAGCTGCTCAGCTACATTGCCGGACGAACCAAGCGCATCAAGCTGGGCACGCAGGTCATCATTGTGCCCTGGCACGACCCCGTGCGGCTCGCCGAGAAGATCATCAATCTCGACATCTTCTCGCGCGGGCGCGCGATCCTCGGGTTCGGCAACGGCCTCTCGCCCTATGAATATGAGGGGCTGCGCATCGACCAGAACACCGCGCGCGAGCGCTACAGCGAAATCCTGGATCTGGTCATCCCGGCGCTGGAAACGGGCATTATCGAGGGCGATTATTCCCACATCAAGCAGCCGCGCCGCGAGCTGCGCCCGCGCCCGCTGCGCAGCTTCGAGGGCCGCAAGTTCTGCGGTTCGCTCTCCGGCAGCTCGATGCGCACGGCCGCGCGCCTCGGTTTCGGCAACATGGTGCTGATGCTGCCCCAGCGCGGCAAGGAGGTGCCGCCGGACATGTATAACGAGGCATGGCAGGAGGTCCGCAACGACGGCACTCTGCCGCCCCCGCCCATGCTCGGCGGCAATTACTATCTCGACGAGAGCGCGGATTATGCCGAGGCGCAGGGGCGCAAATACATGGCCAACACCATGCGCGCCGCGATCAGGAACTACAGCCTGGACAAGCCGGGCCTCTTCTCCACCATCAAGGGCTATGAGAGCTACGAGAAGATGACGCTTCAGCCTGAGGCCATCGAGCCCTATGTGACGGACTTCGCCAAATCCGTCGTGACGGGCACGCCGCAGATGATCCTTGAACGAATGTGGGAGCTGAAGGAAATCTACAAGCCGCAGGGCTTCTTCCCGCACGTCTATTTCGGCGGCATGCCGCAGGCCGAGGCCATGAAGAACATCCGCCTCTTCGCCGAGAAATGCCTGCCCGAGATCAAGAGCTGGGAGGCGGAGGCGAGCATTGATGACCGCTTCCTGGAGGCGGCGGAGTAAGGGGCAGGCTAGGAGAAGCGCTTGTCTCCACAAAGCACGTTCGCGCTGAACCTGCCAACCGCCGCCTTCTTCCTTTCTTCGTCCAAAAGTCAGGGTCTTGGCCGGCGCAGCACGAGCAGCGCGAGGGGATGCGGGCTGTGCGGATGGCGCGCCCTATTCCCGTGCGCGGTGAATCCCGCTAGAGGCGCACCCCATGGCGAAACCAGAGACTCCCCGGCCCATTCGCGGCACGCAGGACATGCTTGGCGACAGCGCGGACCGCTTCGTCCAAGTCGTCGAGACCTTCGAGCGCGTGCGCAGGCTCTATGGCTTCAAGCGGATCGAAGTCCCGGTGTTCGAGGCGACGGCGGTCTTCTCGCGCTCGCTGGGCGAGACGACGGATGTCGTTTCCAAGGAGATGTACACGTTCGAGGATCGCGGCGGGGATTCGGTGACGCTGCGGCCCGAGTTCACCGCCGGCATCGCGCGCGCCTACATTACCGAGGGCTGGCAGCAATATGCGCCGCTCAAGGTGGCGACGCATGGGCCGCTGTTCCGTTACGAACGCCCGCAGAAGGGGCGCTATCGCCAGTTCCACCAGATCGACGCCGAGATCATCGGTGCGGCCGAGCCGCTGGCGGATGCGGAGTTGCTGATCTTCGCGGATCATCTGCTGAAGGAGCTGGGCGTCAGCGAGGGCGTGACCCTCACGCTCAACACACTGGGCGACAGCGCCACGCGCGAGGCCTGGCGGCAGGCGCTGGTGGCGCATTTCGAGAGCAACCGCGGCGATCTCTCGGAGGAGAGCCAGGAGCGGCTGCTCAAGAACCCGCTGCGCATCCTCGACAGCAAGGATCCGCGCGATCGCCCCGTCGCCGACGCCGCGCCGGAGATCGACGCGCATATGTCGAGCGAGGCAGGCGCCTTTTTCGATGCAGTGGTGAAGGGGCTGGATGCCGCAGGCGTCGCCTGGACGCGCAATGCCCGCCTCGTGCGCGGCCTCGATTATTATCGCCACACGGCCTTCGAGTTCGTCACGGACCGGCTGGGCGCGCAGGGCACGGTGCTGTGCGGCGGGCGCTATGACGGGCTCATCGAGGCCCTTGGCGGTCCGCACACGCCGGCGGTCGGTTGGGCGGCGGGCATCGAGCGGCTGGGGATGCTCCTGGAAAACGTCCCAAGCGGGACTTTGGATGTGATGGTCGTGGTCGAGGATGACCGCGCCCTGACGTCGGGGATGCGCATGCTAGCCGCAATGCGCCGCGCGGGCATTTCTGCCGATATCATGGCTTCCGGTTCGCCGCGAAAGCGGTTCGACAAGGCGGTCAAGGCCGGTCCGCGCGCGATCTATTCCCTTGGCGACGCGGCAGGCGGCCGGCTGAAAGTGCTGGACCCGCAGAACGATCTGCCGGCGATCACGGCATTCTTCGCGGACTATCAGGGGTGACTGCCATCCGAGACTGCGCGCCCTCA
>DASRXY010000128.1:0-24632 GCA_035654035.1 Sphingobium sp.
GTTCATGGACGTCGCGCTGCTCGGCTGGGGCCGGGTGATGCTCAATTTGGCCGCGATTGCGCTTGGTTTTCTGCTCAGTGGCGCCATCCTGTTCTGGATCGACCAGATATTGGGGCGCGGTCGCCGCTGAGTGGCGGTCACAGGAGCGGCGCGCAGGCCTCTTCCAGCCACGCTTTGTCCGCGCCGGAAAGCTGCGGGCCGACAATCTCCAGCGTGCGGGCATGATAGGCGTCTACCCACTCCCGCTCGGCGGCGTTCAGCAGCGCCGTGTCGATCAAGGCGCGATCGATGGGCGCATGGCTCAGCGTTTCGAAGCCGTAATAGGGGCGGCCGTCGCTGCCCTCGCCGCGCGCCACCACCAGCACCAGATTCTCGATGCGGATGCCATAGGCACCGGTCTCGTAGTAGCCCGGCTCGTTGGAAAGGATCATACCGGGCTGGAGCGGCTCGTCGCCGCCGGCATAAGTGGCGATGCGCTGCGGCCCCTCATGCACGGAGAGGAAGCTGCCCACGCCATGGCCGGTGCCGTGGGCATAATCGAGCCGCTCGGCCCACAGAAACTGGCGCGCCAGCACATCGAGCTGGCTGCCACGCGTGCCGGCGGGGAAGACCGCCCTGGCGAGCGCGATATGGCCCTTGAGCACCAGCGTGAAATGGCGACGCATCGCCGCGCTCGGCGTGCCGATGGCCACGGTTCGCGTGATGTCGGTGGTGCCGTCCTTATATTGCCCGCCCGAATCGACCAGCAGCAGCGTGCCTGCTTCCACCGGGCGGCAGGTCTCGGGGCTCGCTTTGTAGTGGACGATGGCGCCGTTCGGGCCCGATCCGGCGATGGTATCGAAAGAAAGGTCGACCAGCGCGCCGGTCTCCTCGCGGAAGGCCTGGAGCCGCTCGGCCACGCTGAGTTCGTCCTGCCCGCCCTTGGGGCCCTCCAGGCTCAACCAGTGGAGGAAGCGCGAGAGCGCGGCGCCATCGCGGGCATGAGCAGCCTTGGTGCCGGCAATTTCGGTGGCGTTCTTGATGGCCTTGGGAAGAACGGCCGGATCGCGCAGAGGGCGGACAGTGGCGCCCGCCAGCTCGAGTGTTTCAAAAATGGCGGCGACGGCACGCTCGGGGTCCACTGCCACCTGTTTTCCGGCAAGATCGCCCAGCGCCGCGACGAAGGCGGCCCGGTCGCGCACGGTGACGGCATTGCCCAGATGGGCGTGAACGTCCGTGCCCACTTTCTCGGGCGCCACGAACAATTCGGCGCGGCCATCGGCATGGAGCAGCGCATAGGCCAGCGCCACGGGGGTGTGCGTCACGTCCGCGCCGCGGATGTTGAACGTCCAGGCAATGGAATCGAGCGCGGTCAGCACCACGGCGTCCAACCCCTCGGCCTTGAGCCACTCGCTGATCTGCCCGCGCTTCTGCGCGCTGGAGCGGCCGGCAAAGCGCTCTTCATGGGGCACCAGCCGTGCCGTGCTGGGCGCGGGCCGGTCCAGCCACACCGCGTCCACAGGATTGGACGCCACCGGCACCAGCGTGGCACCTTTGCCGCCGAGCGCCCGCGTCGCCTCCTCCACCCAGCGGCGCGTGTGCAGCCAGGGATCGTAGCCGATCCGCGCGCCCTGCGGCGCATGCTCGCCCAGCCAGGCGGCGGTGCTGGTCTGCGGCACGCTCTCGTAGCGCCAGAGGGCGCCGTCCACCTGATCGCGCACTTGCAGCGTATAGCGGCCGTCGACGAAGATCGCGGCCTCCTGCGGCAACACCACGGCGCTCCCTGCCGATCCCTTGAAGCCCGTCAGCCAGGCGAGCCGCTGGGCATAGGCACCGACATATTCGGAAAGATGCTCGTCGGTGAGCGGCACGACGAAGCCGGTCAGCGCGTCGCGTTCGAGCTGGGCGCGCAGGGCTTTGAGGCGGTCTTCATGAGTCGACATTGGGGCAGGGTCCTGGAAAGCTTGGCCGCTCTACATAAGACTTTGCGTCGCCCTTACCACTCTCTCGCGCCGGTCTAACGCTCCTTTAAGAGAGCGGGGCTAGAGTTACGCGCTCAAGGACGGCGCTTTCGTGATCAATTCAGATTTGCTTCCTCTTTCTCACAGCTGGCCGCTGTTCGAAGCGGCGCGGCGGCTGCGGGTGACGCAGCTCGACGCGCTGGCGCAAGCCCAGCCGGAGCCGGACCGGGTGCCGCATCCGCCGGCGCTGGGCCTGTGGAGCTGCGATCTGGCGACTGAGCGGTTGCACTGGTCGCGTGAAGTGCGTGCGCTGTTCGGCTTGGGTGTGGACGAGGCGCTCACGCGTGCCAATGCCGTCGCCTGCTATGCGCCGCATGCGCGCACCGCGATGGAGCTGCTGCGTGCCTATGCCATCCGGCATCGCCGCGGCTTTACCATGGATGCGATGATTCGGGCCTTGGATGGGGAGACGCGCTGGATGCGCCTGTCCGGCGTACCGGTGCTGGAAGATGGCAAGGTCGTGCGCCTTTTCGGCACCAAGCGCGATGTCACGGCGGCTTACGATGGGCCCGGCTGGCGCGCGGTATAGCATTCCGACTGTCATACTGTGTGTGAAAGGGACTCGGGCGGCTGCGATCCAATGGCTACTGCGAGCGAGCGTTGCCTCGCTTGCGCGACATGACGAGCCGATCATGTGATGCCCCATGCCGGCTTACCGCCAGACGGTCAGCCTAGTCGCCGACCGCCGTGCCGACCACGGCACCGGCCGCGCCGCCAACGGCTGCACCCTTTTCGACATCGCCCTTGGTCACGGCGGCAGTGGCGGCACCAGCCGCGGCGCCGATACCCGCGCCCTTGAGCGTTGCGCATCCGCCCAGGGTGAGCGCCCCGGCGGCGACGAGGGGGATCAGAAGCATCCTCATGGTTCGCAATCCTTTCTTCCCGCCGCTTTGAAACGCGGTGCATCGCGTGCCGTTCCGCCCGTGCGGCCGGCGTGCGCATAGCCCTGCCCGTGTTGTTGCCCCGCGCGCCTGTCATTGCTCCCCTTGAGCCGAGCCGCGGCAAGCGCTAACAGGCGCGCATAACTGGCGCCGCGCCGCGTGACCGCGCCACGCCCCTTGCCGAGGATCGTTGAAGCGATGGCCGATTTCTTTCTTCCCGCCAACAGCAAGATCAAGAGCCAGGGCGCCGAGCACAAGGCGCCCGACGATGCGACCAGGGTCAAGCGCTTCAAGGTCTATCGCTACGATCCCGACTCGGGCGAGAACCCGCATTACGACAAGTTCGAGATCGATCTCGACGATTGCGGCCCGATGGTGCTCGACGCGCTCATCAAGATGAAAGGCGAGCAGGACAGCTCGCTCACCTTCCGTCGTTCCTGCCGCGAGGGCATTTGCGGCTCCTGCGCGATGAACATCAACGGCAAGAACGGCCTCGCCTGCACCACCGCCATCGAGGACTGCAAGGGCGAGGTGCGCATCACGCCGCTGCCGCACATGGAGGTCATCAAGGACCTGGTGCCGGACTTCACGCACTTCTACGCGCAATATTCCTCGATCAAGCCCTGGCTGCAGACAGTGACGCCGCCGCCCTCGGGCAAGGAGCGGCTGCAGAGCCCGGAGGACCGTGAGAAGCTGGATGGCCTCTACGAGTGCATCCTGTGCGCCTGCTGCTCGACGAGCTGCCCCAGCTACTGGTGGAACAGCGACAAGTTCCTGGGGCCGGCCATTCTGCTCCAGGCCTATCGCTGGCTGGCCGACAGCCGCGACGAGATGACCGGCGAGCGGCTCGATGCGCTGGAAGATCCCTTCCGCCTCTATCGCTGCCACACCATCATGAACTGCTCGAACGTTTGCCCGAAGGGCCTCAGCCCCGCCAAAGCGATTGCCGAAACCAAGAAGATGATGGTCGAACGGTCGATGTGATGGCCAGCGGCGCGCTGCCGGCGGCGGCATTTTTGTCTCCGCGCGCGGCGACCCGTGTCTGATGACCACTGTTCTGACCCGCTATGAAGCGCTCGTCGCCGCCGGGGAACTGAAGCCCGACCCGGCCCAGCGCGCCGCCGCCGAGCGGCTAACGCGCCTGCAGGCCGAGCTGGAAGCGGCGCCGCGGCGGGGTTCGGTGCTTTGGCGGATGTTGCGCAAGACGCCGGAGCCGGTGCGCGGCGTTTACATGTGGGGCGGTGTCGGGCGCGGCAAGTCCATGCTCATGGATCTGCTGCGCGATTGCCTGGATGGGCCTGCCAAGCGGCGTATCCATTTCCACGAATTCATGCTCGATGTGCACGCCCGGCTGAGGCAGGCGCGTGAGAGCGAAAGCGGCGATCCCATCGCGCCGGTCGCCGCCGCCATCGCCGCGGACGTGCGCGTGCTGCTGTTTGATGAGATGGTGGTCAACAACATGGCTGATGCCGCCATCATGTCGCGCCTGTTCACGGCGCTGCTCGATGCGGGCGTGACGTTGGTTGCCACGTCCAACCGGCCGCCCGACGACCTTTACAAGGATGGGCTCAATCGCGAGCTGTTCCTGCCCTTCATCGCACTGCTCAAGGCGCGGCTGGATGTGCTGCCGCTCAATGGACCGACCGACTACCGGCTGGATCGCCTGGGCGGTCGCGACATCTGGCTTACGCCCAATAGCGAGGAGACGACCGCGCGGCTGCGCGAGATCTTCTTCCGCCTCACCGACTATCCGCCTGAAGACAGCGCCCATGTGCCGAGCGAGGAGCTGCCCGTGCCGGGCGGGCGGACGCTCTATGTGCCCAAAAGCCTCAAGGGCGTCGCGGTCTTCTCCTTCAAGCGCCTGTGTGCCGAGGCACGCGGCGCGGCCGACTATCTCGCCATCGCGCGGCGTTTCCATACCGTCATCATTGTGGGCATCCCCGTGCTGGGGCCCGAGAAGCGCAACGAAGCCGCGCGCTTCGTGACGCTGGTGGATGCGCTCTACGAGCACAAGGTCAAGCTCATCGCTGGCGCACAGGTTGCGCCGCAGCGGCTCTATCCGGAAGGCGATGGCAGTTTCGAGTTCGAGCGCACGGTTTCACGGCTCATGGAGATGCAGTCCGACGCCTATCTGGCCTTGGGCCACGGCGCGCACGGCTGAGGGCGTTCCAAAAGGACGGTTTATCGCGCGGCCGAGAACCGCCTGATTTCAGCATGGACTGCCTGTGCGATCTTCCGGTCCATGGCGGGCGTGAAATGTCCGTCTGGAATGAAGTTACGCGGGTCGGTCGCGGGCGCGATCAGGTCGGACCGAACAAAGGCGATCCCGTCTTGATCGAGCGCTGGCTTCAGAAGCCGGTAGAGTGAATCGGTTCCAAAATTGCGATCCTGAAACAGGATGACCATCGGCATTTTGCCCTGAGATCGTGCCGTCTCGCTGAAGTCGCGCAGCATGGCATGCAAGACCGGACCGATCTGCGGATTGTCGACAAAGTCATTGCCGTCATTGACGAGCTCGGCGTCCACGCGCCGATAATGCGCCTGCGCATAAGCGCGGCGGATCAGGCGGAAGATGATGCTGTGATCAGTCACGTTTCCCCGGACCAGAAAGGGATCGTAATAAGCGTCGTGGCGGGCAAGCTGAGCAAAATAGGCGGCAAGTTTGTCGGGATCACGCAAATCGGCGGAACTGCGGACGACGGGGATTGTCGTCACTGGTCGCCCATCCTTCAGATGATAGCGCGGATAGGTGAAAGGCTGTGGACCCTCGAAGCTGGTCGTCAATCCACCGAGCGTCAGCATGCGTCGCACGGAACTGGCGAGAATGCCAATAATCTGGATTTGGTTCGGATCCTTGCCGCTGGCACTGACCTGTTTGAAGCAGGCGTAGCTGTGATTGGGGCCGGCACCGGGACCGCCATAGCTCTCGATCGACAGGGCGGGGTCGATGGCTCTGAGTTGGGCCGCCACATTCCCGCTGAAGGACATGCCGTAAATACTGATGCCCGTCTGGCCCGGGGTGAGCGACTGGGCCGTTGGCTGACATTCCGTCTCGATCCAGCCAGCGTGCACGATCGGGCTGGAGCGGGCGTCGGTGGGCTGGAGCATCTGGCCGAGCTTGCCTTCGATAGACAGGCCATAATTGAAATATTGCGCCAGTGTACCAGGCGCTTGGCGCGGATCTGCGGGCATGGGGAACAATATGCCGCAGGCCAAGTCTAGCACGATCAGCGCGAGCAAGGTCCAGCCGAGCGTGGCCAATGCAGCTCGCCGGCGCTGTCCGCATTTCTTCCTAGAACTGAAAGTAGATGAACTGGGCAGGCGCATTGCTCATTCCCATGGCGAGAGTGAAAATGAGGACGGCATAGAGCACGCCCTGCACAGGCCGCGGCCAGAAACGGTAGCAGTCGCGGCGCCCGTCGATCCATTCGGCGAACTGGAGGCCGATGAGCACAAGCAGGCCCAGAATGGCGGCGAGCGGAGGCTGCGGGATCACCGAGGAAACCGAGGGGCCCAGGCCGATCAGCTTGCTGGAGAACGTGACAATCTGATCGAAGCTGGTGGCGCGGAACAGTAGCCAGCCATAGCAGATGAATGGGAAAAAGAAGGCGATCCGGGCGAGGCTCTTTAAGCGTTGGATGGCCCGGTGGGGCATGGAGGGGGGCGCATCCGCCTCGAGTTTTACCCCGGATGGCAGCTTTTCCTCTCGCCCGGTGAGCGCGCGATGACCGCACAGCAGCAGACCCTGATAGCTGCCCCAGAGGACGAAGTTGGCCGCGGCCCCGTGCCACAGGCCACCAAGCGTCATGGTCGTCATCAGATTAACATAGGTGCGGATATTGCCCTTCCGGTTGCCGCCCAAGGGAATGTAGAGATAATCACGCAGCCAGCTGGAAAGGCTGATGTGCCACCGTCGCCAGAACTCGCTGGGATTGCGCGAGAAATAAGGCAAGTCAAAGTTTAGAGCCAGTTCAATGCCGAGCAACTTGGCCACGCCGCGGGCGATGTCTGTATAGCCCGAGAAATCGCAGAAGATCTGGAAGGCGAAGAGCAGCGTCGCCAACGCGACATCGCTCGTCGAGACCTGCCCCGTGGAATTATAAACCGCGTTGACGGAACTTGCGAGGCCATCCGCCACAGCCACTTTCTTGAAGAGGCCGTAGAGAATGAGCTGGATGCCGTAGATCGACTGGTTGAGCCTGACTCGTCGTTTGGTCAGCAATTGCGGCAGCAGATGGCGGGCGCGTTCGATCGGTCCGGCGACCATGGGTGGAAAAAACGCCACGAACAGCGCGAAATTCCAGAAGCGCTCGACCGGCTTTACCAGGCCTCGCCCGCTGTCGATCGTGTAGCTGAGGGACTGGAAGGTGTAGAAGCTGATCCCGACCGGCAGCACGACATCCAGATGAAAGAGGTCGGCGTTCCACCCCAGGCTGGTCAGTGCTTCGCGGGCGCTGTCGGAAAAGAAGTTGAAATATTTGAAGACGCCAAGAAAGCCGAGATTGACGGCGACGGTGGTGAACAGCAGCAGCCGCTTGCGTCGGTCCGGTGTCAGCGTCCCGATTCTGCCATGCAGCAGGTTGGCCAGGACCACGACACAGACCGTGCCGGCGAGCGTCCATAGGCCAATGGGATTGGGCGCAAGGATCGCGCCGAGTTGAAGCCGGAAAATTGCAGCCCAGTCCAGGTTAAGGAAGCACGCTGCCGCACCGACGAGGAAAAGGGATGCGATGGTGCGCTGCCGGCGCGGCACTTCACCCTTGGCGAGCAGGAGGCCGATCCAGAAATCTACCGTTGTCGAAAAGGCGATGAGAAAAAGGAAGCGGACATCCCACCAACCATAGAAGACGTAGCCGGCGACGAGCAGCAGCCAGTTCTGCCCGCTCAGTGGCAGGGTCCGATAGAGGCAGTAGACGATCGCGAAGAAGACGAAGAAGTCTACGGAATTGAAAACCAATGCCTTGCCCTTCGCGTACCAGTGTTGACCGGCCTCGCCTTGCCCTGAGAAGGAAAAGACCGTGAGGCAAACATGTCTTTGGTGAAAAGACGGACGGCCCCCTTATGATAAAGGGGTTAAACAATTGCGCGAGTCGAATGTGCATCGCGGAGGCAACTTGCCCCACCAATTTTCGGGATGAATGTTGCGGGGCCGTCACGTGCGCAGAGAGGACAATGAGAGGTAGCCAATAAGCCGCGTCGTGCGCTGTGGGAGGTCATTGGCCGGCATTATTGCAATTGCGAACTATTATCAGACAAAAGCGGCTTTTGCGACCTTCTGCGCATTGAATCGGTAACCAATTGGGCCTATGGGCGGACCGTTACTGTCCTTCCCGTCAAGGAGAATGAGGCGCATGGCCCGCAAGAAGATCGCGCTCATCGGCGCTGGCAATATCGGTGGAACGCTCGCACATCTGGCCGCGCTCAAGGGGCTCGGCGATATCGTTCTCTTCGACGTGGTGGAGGGTGTGCCGCAGGGCAAGGCGCTGGATCTCAGCCAGTGCGGTCCCATTGAGGGCTTCGACGCGACCATTACCGGCACCAATGATTATGCCGACATCGCGGGCGCGGACGTCATCATCGTCACCGCCGGCGTTGCTCGCAAGCCCGGCATGAGCCGCGACGATCTGCTCGGCATCAACCTCAAGGTCATGAAGGCCGTGGGGGAGGGCATCAAGGCCAACGCGCCCGACGCCTTCGTCATCTGCATCACCAACCCGCTCGACGCCATGGTCTGGGCGCTGCGCGAATTCTCCGGCCTGCCGACCAACAAGGTCGTCGGCATGGCGGGCGTGCTCGACTCGGGCCGTTTCAGCCACTTCCTGGCCGACGAGTTCAAGGTCTCTGTGAAGGACGTGAACAGCTTCGTGCTCGGTGGCCATGGCGACACCATGGTGCCGGTCGTGGAATATTCCACCGTCGCCGGCATTCCCGTGCCCGATCTCATCAAGCAGGGCCGCTCCACCAAGGAGCGCATCGACGCCATCGTGCAGCGCACCCGCTCGGGCGGCGGCGAGATCGTTGGCCTGCTGAAGACGGGATCGGCCTTCTATGCGCCCGCGACGAGCGGCATCGCCATGGCGGAAGCCTATCTCTACGACCAGAAGCGCCTGCTGCCCTGCGCCGCCCATGTCGACGGCAAATATGGCGTGGACGGCCTCTATGTCGGCGTTCCGGTGGTCATCGGCGCCGGCGGCGTGGAGCAGATCGTCGAGATCGACCTCGATGCCGAGGCCAAGGCCAATTTCCAGAAGAGCGTCGACGCGGTGAAGGAACTGCTGAGGGCGTGCAAGGGTCTGGATCCGAGCCTGGCGTGAGGCGGTTGCTCGTCCTTTCCTGTGTCTGTTCCCCGGCGAAGACCGGGGTCCAGATATTGGGATGAGATCATGACTGCCGTCGGCTACGTCTACATCATGGCCAGCCGACGCAACGGAACCATTTACATCGGTGTAACAAGCGACCTCGTCCGGCGGGCGGCGCAGCATCGATCAGGCGGGACTGGCGCTTCACCAGGAGATACGGTTGCAAGCACCTGGTCTGGTACGAGCATCATGAAGACCTTCAGCAAGCGCGTCATCGCGAATTGCAGATGAAGGAGTGGAAACGGCAGTGGAAGCTGCGCGTAATTGAAGAGAAAAACCCGGACTGGAACGATCTGTTCGAGTCCATATGTCAGAACTGGACCCCGGCCTCCGCCGGGGAACAAGGAAGCAAAGCGGTCTCATGAGCATCCTCGTCGACAAGAACACCAAGGTCATCACTCAGGGCATGACCGGCGCCACCGGCACGTTCCACACCGAGCAGGCGCTTGCCTATGGCACGCAGATGGTCGGCGGCGTCACGCCCGGCAAGGGCGGCACGAGCCATATCGGCCTGCCCGTGTTCGACACCGTCGAGGAAGCGGTGGCCAAGACCGGCGCGACCGCCTCGGTCATCTATGTGCCGCCGCCATTCGCGGCCGACTCCATCCTGGAAGCGATCGACGCGGAAATCCCGCTGATCGTGACCATCACCGAGGGCATTCCGGTGCTCGACATGGTGCGCGTCAAGCGCGCGCTCTCGGGCAGCAAATCGCGGCTGATCGGTCCCAACTGCCCCGGCGTGCTGACGCCCAATGAGTGCAAGATCGGCATCATGCCCGGCTCCATCTTCAAGAAGGGGTCGGTCGGCGTCGTCTCGCGCTCGGGCACGCTCACTTACGAGGCGGTGTTCCAGACGACCAATGCGGGCCTGGGGCAGACCACGGCGGTCGGCATCGGCGGCGATCCGGTCAACGGCACCAACTTCATCGACGTGCTGGAGATGTTCCTGGCCGACGACGAGACCCAGAGCATCATCATGATCGGCGAGATCGGCGGCAATGCCGAGGAGCAGGCCGCGCAGTTCCTCATCGACGAGGCCAGGCGCGGCCGCAAGAAGCCGATGGCGGGCTTCATTGCCGGCCGCACGGCGCCTCCGGGCCGGCGCATGGGTCATGCCGGGGCCATCGTCTCGGGCGGCCAGGGCGGCGCGGAAGACAAGATCGCGGCGATGGAGGCCGCAGGCATCCGGGTTGCCGCAAGCCCCTCGGAGCTGGGCACCACCCTGCTCGAGGTGCTGAAAGGCTGAGCATGGTTAACAGGCCATTCACCCGGACCGGCTAGGCCGGCCGGGGAGATGGCGGCCCGGCGTGGACCGGGCGGCGCGTGGCAGAACGAAGGATCAGGCCATGGGTGTGCAGAATCAGGATTTTTCCGGCGGCGCCGAACACGAGCCCGGCCCGAGCTGGGCACGTAAGGGCTGGCCGCTCGACGCGACGGACGATTTGACCGCCGCGCTCGACCCCACGCAAATGCAGGTTGCGATCAAGGCGGCTGTGGCGCGGGGCGGGGCGGGTGCCGGCGCGCCGACCAGCGAGGCGGACATTGCCCGCGCGGCGGACGATTCCATCCGCGCCATGATGCTCATCCGCACCTATCGCGTGCGGGGCCACCTCGCTGCCAATCTGGATCCGCTAGGCCTTGCCCATCGCGAAGTCCCGGCCGACCTCTCGCCGGAGTATCACGGCTTCTCTGCCGACGCGCTGGACCGCAAGGTCTACATCGGCGGCACGCTCGGCCTCGAATGGGCGACCGTGCGCGAGATCGTGGACATCCTGCGCGCCAATTACTGCGGCGCAGTGGGCCTGGAATATATGCATATCTCCGACGTGGAGGAGCGACGCTTCCTCCAGGAGCGCATGGAGGGCAAGGACAAGGAGATCATCTTCACCGAGACCGGCAAGAAGGCGATCCTCACCAAGGTCATCCAGGCCGAGCAATATGAGAAGTTCCTGGGCCGCAAATATGTCGGCACCAAGCGCTTCGGCCTGGACGGCGGCGAATCCATGATTCCGGCGCTCGAAGCGGTCATCAAATATGGCGGCGCGCTCGGCGTGCGCGAGATCGTTTACGGGATGGCCCATCGGGGCCGGCTCAACGTGCTCGCCAATGTGATGGCCAAGGGCTTTCGCGTCATCTTCCACGAATTTTCCGGCGGCACCGCCAATCCGGAGGATGTCGGCGGATCGGGCGACGTGAAATATCACCTGGGCACCTCCACCGACCGTGAGTTCGACGGCATCAAGGTCCATATGAGCCTGGTGCCCAACCCCTCGCACCTGGAGACGGTCGATCCCGTGGTGCTCGGCAAGGTGCGCGCCCAGCAGCTCTTCCGCGACGATATCGGCCCGGGCAAGCACAAGCAGGTGCTCCCCGTGCTCATCCATGGCGACGCGGCCTTCGCTGGCCAGGGCATCGTGTGGGAATGCTTCGGCTTTTCGGGCGTGCGCGGCTACAATACCGGCGGCTGCATCCACTTCATCGTCAACAACCAGATCGGCTTTACGACCAGCCCGCAATTCTCGCGCGGCTCGCCTTACCCCAGCGACGTCGCCAAGGGCGTGCAGGCACCGATCCTGCATGTGAACGGCGATGATCCCGAGGCCGTGACCTTCGCCTGCAAGCTCGCCATCGATTATCGCCAGACCTTCCACCGCGATATCGTGATCGACATGTGGTGCTATCGTCGCTTCGGCCACAATGAGGGTGACGAGCCGAGCTTCACTCAGCCGCTGATGTATGCGCAGATCCGCCAGCATCCGCCGGTGAGCGCGGTCTATGCCGCGCGACTCAAGCAGGAGGGCGTGATCGACGACGCCTTCCTCCAGTCCGCCTCGGACGAGTTCGTGGCGCTGCTGGAGGAGGAATTCGAGGCAGCCAAGAGCTACAAGGCCAATCATGCCGACTGGTTCGCCGGCCGCTGGTCGGGCCTGCATCAGCCCGCCGACATCGAGACGGCGCGCAAGAATGTGGAGACCGCGATCACGCCCAAGCTGCTCGAAAGCCTGGGCCGGACGCTGACCACGGTGCCCGAGGGCCTCAACGTCCACAAGACGCTGCGCCGCATTCTCGACGCCAAGGCCGAGATGTTTCGCACGGGCGAGAATTTCGACTGGGCGACCGGTGAGGCGCTGGCCTTCGGTTCGCTGCTCTCGGAAGGCTATGGCGTGCGCCTCTCGGGCCAGGACAGCGGGCGCGGCACCTTTTCGCAGCGCCATGCCGTCTGGATCGACCAGACCAGCGAGGAAAAATACGTCCCGCTGAACACGGTGCCGCACGGCCATTTCGAGGTCTATGACAGCCCGCTTTCGGAATATGGCGTGCTCGGCTTCGAATATGGCTATGCCATGGCGGACCCCAAGAGCCTGGTGCTGTGGGAAGCGCAGTTCGGCGATTTCGCCAATGGCGCACAGATCGTCATTGATCAGTATATCGCCTCGTCCGAATCCAAGTGGCTGCGGGCCAACGGCCTCGTGCTGCTGCTGCCGCACGGCTATGAAGGGCAGGGGCCCGAGCACAGCTCGGCGCGCGTGGAGCGCTTCCTCCAGCTCTGTGCGGAGGGCAACATCCAGGTTGCCAACTGCACCACGCCGGCCAATTATTTCCACATTCTGCGCCGGCAGATGCTGCGGCCGTTCCGCAAGCCGCTCATCATCTTCACGCCCAAGTCGCTGCTGCGCCACAAGCTGGCAGTTTCCAAGGCAGAGGATTTCCTGGGGGAGACGCACTTCATGCGCATCCTCTCGGACATCAACCCCGCGCCGGACGACAAGACCAAGCGGCTGGTTCTGTGCACCGGCAAGGTCGCCTACGACCTTATGGAAGCACGCGACGCGGCGGACGACGGGCATATCCAGATCATCCGTATCGAGCAGCTCTACCCCTTCCCCACCGAGGCGCTGGCGATCCGCATTGCGCGCATGACGCGGCTGGAGGAAGTGGTCTGGTGCCAGGAGGAGCCGCGCAACAATGGCGCCTGGTTCTTCGTCGAGCCCTTTATCGAGCAGGCGCTGGATGCCGCCGGCAAGGCGCCGATGCGCGCCCGCTATGCCGGCCGCAAACCCGCTGCCTCGCCGGCCACGGGGCTGGCCAAACGGCACCTTGCCGAGCAGGGTGCGCTTATTGCCGATGCGCTCGGGCACAGTGTCCGCACCGAAATCAAGCGCCAGAAGAAAGGCTGATCCATGGCGACTGAAGTCAAAGTGCCCGCTCTGGGCGAGTCCGTCACCGAGGCGACCGTGGGCCAGTGGCTGAAGAAGCCCGGCGACGCGGTGAAGATGGATGAACCCATCGCCAGCCTGGAAACCGACAAGGTGGCCGTGGAAGTGCCCTCTCCGGTGGCGGGCGTTCTCGGCGAGTTGCTCGTCAAGGAAGGCGACACGGTGAATGTCGGCGCCGTCATCGCCACGGTGGAAGCGGGCGGCGCTGGCGCGTCCGCCGCGCCCGCCAAGGCACCCGCGGCCCAGCCAGCCGCCGCCGCGCCGTCTCCGGCAGCGGCTGCCGCGCCCGTGCCAGCCGCTGCTCCCGCGCCGGCCGAGCCGGAAGTGGCCGGCGCCGTGACGCTCTCGCCGGCGGTGCGCCGCCTGGTGCTGGAGCATGGCCTCGACCCGAGCCGGATCACCGGCACCGGCAAGGATGGTCGCCTCACCAAGGATGACGTGATGGCCGCCATCGCCGCCGGCAGCGCGGTCGCCGCCGCGCCGGCACCGGCTGCGGAGGCGGCGCCCGCCACCCCCGCGGCGTCCGGCGCGCCGGGCCGTGCGCAAGAGCGGGTGAAGATGACGCGCCTGCGCCAGACGGTCGCCCGGCGGCTCAAGGAAGCGCAGAACAACGCCGCCATCCTCACTACCTTCAACGATGTCGACATGTCCGCCGTCATCGCCGCACGGGCGAAGTACAAGGACCTCTTCGAGAAGAAGCACGGCGTGCGGCTGGGCTTCATGGGCTTCTTCGTGAAGGCCGCTTGCATGGCGCTCAAGGACATTCCGGGCGTCAACGCGCAGATCGAGGGTGACGAGATCGTCTATAACGACTTCTGCGACATCTCCGTCGCGGTGTCGGCGCCCAACGGCCTCGTTGTGCCGGTGATCCGCAATGCAGAGAGCATGAGCATCGCCGAAATCGAGAAGACGATCGGAGGGTTCGGCAAGAAGGCGAAGGAGGGTACGCTCACCATGGCCGAGATGGCCGGCGGCACCTTCACCATTTCCAATGGCGGCGTCTTCGGATCGCTGATGTCGACGCCGATCATCAACCCGCCGCAGTCCGGCGTGCTCGGCCTCCACCGCATCGAGGACCGCGCCGTGGTGGTCGACGGCCAGGTGGTGGTGCGCCCGATGATGTACCTGGCGCTCAGCTACGATCATCGGATGGTCGATGGACGCGAGGCGGTGACGTTCCTGGTCGCGATCAAGAACGCGATCGAGGACCCGACACGGCTGCTGATCGATCTTTGAGGATCGCGCGCGCACCGATTTGTGCTCCTGCGCAGGCAGGAGCCCATTGACGGAGATGACAGGACGAAACGCCGCTTCGTTTACATCATGGCCAGCAAGCGCAATGGCGCGCTGTATCCGGGGGGCCCGAGCGACCTCGTCCAGCGCTGCCACCAGCATCGCGAGGCCATGATCGATGGCTTCAGCAGACAATATGGCTGTCGGCTGCTGGTCTGGTACGAAGCTCACGATGATCTGCAAGAGGCGCGATTGCGCGAATTGCAGATGAAGAAATGGAAGCGGGCCTGGAAGGTTCGCCTCATTCAGGAAATCAATCCTGACTGGCGCGACCTCTGGTTCGACATCGCCGCCTAACCATGGGTTCCAGCCTCACAGGAACACACGGATGCGGTCGGAAGTGGAGCAGATGATGGCAGACCAGTTCGACTATGACGTCCTTGTGATCGGTGCCGGGCCGGGCGGCTATGTGGCGGCGATCCGCGCTGCGCAGCTTGGCCTCAGGACCGCCTGTGTCGAAAGCCGCGAGACGCTGGGCGGCACGTGCCTCAATGTAGGCTGCATCCCGTCCAAGGCGCTGCTCCATGCCAGCGAATATTATGAGGCGGCGACCGGCGGCGCCATGGCGAAGCTGGGCATCAAGGTGAAGGCCGAGCTGGACCTGGCAGCGATGCAGGATCAGCGGCTCGACGCGGTGAAAGGCCTCACCGGCGGCATCGCCTTCCTCTTCAAGAAGAACAAGGTCGATTGGCTGAAGGGCCATGCGACGTTCAAGGATGCGCATAGCGTGGAGGTGGCGGGCAAGGCCGTCACGGCGAAGAATATCGTCATCGCCACCGGCTCCAGCGTCACGCCGCTGCCGGGCGTAGAGGTGGACAATGCCAAGGGCATCATCGTTGATTCGACCGGGGCACTGGAGCTAGCCAAGGTGCCGGCACGCATGGTCGTTATCGGTGGTGGCGTGATCGGGCTGGAGCTGGGCAGCGTGTGGCGGCGGCTGGGCGCGCAGGTGACGGTCGTCGAGTATCTCGACCAGATCCTGCCCGGCATGGATGGCGCGGTGCGCAAGGAAGCGAACAAAATCCTCGCCAAGCAGGGCCTGGAGTTCCGCCTCTCGACCAAGGTGACGGGCGCGAGCGTCAAGGGCAAGAAGGCCGTGCTGACGCTGGAGCCGGCCGCGGGCGGTACATCCGAGACGCTGGAAGCCGATGTGGTGCTCGTCGCCATTGGCCGCCGCGCCAATACCGAAGGGCTGGGGCTCGACCGGATCGGCCTGGCGCTCAACAAGCGGGGCCAGATCGAGACGGGGCCTGATTTCGCCACGGCCGTCCCCGGCGTCTGGGCGATCGGCGACGTGGTTCCCGGGCCGATGCTCGCGCACAAGGCGGAGGATGAAGGTGTCGCCGTGGCCGAGAATATCGCGGGGCTCACCGGCATCGTGAACCATGACGTCATTCCAAGCGTGGTCTATACCATGCCGGAGATCGCCGGCGTGGGCGTCACCGAGGAAGCGGCGGCGGCACGGGGGCCCGTCAAGGTCGGCACTTTCCCCATGATGGCCAACAGCCGCGCGCGGACCAATCATGAGGGCGACGGTTTCGTGAAGGTGATCGCTGACGCGCAGACGGACCGTGTGCTGGGCGTGTGGATCATCGCCTCGGTTGCCGGCACGATGATCGCCCAGGCCGCGCAGGCCATGGAGTTCGGCGCGAGCAGCGAGGACATCGCCTATACCTGCCACGCTCATCCCACTCACAGCGAGGCGATCAAGGAAGCGGCGATGGCGGTGTTGGGCAAGCCCATCCACATGTGAAGGCACGGCGACTTGCGAGTGCATTCGAGCCGAGCCGATAGGTTTATTTGACGCCTCGGAAATCATGACAGACGCGCGATAATTTAGAGCCAACTCAGTACTCCTGCGAAGGCAGGAGCTCGGGGCGGCTGCGGCGGCGCACCCCTTGCGCCCACGAGAGCGTGATCGGTGCGCGCACTTGCTGCTCGTCTCGTCGGCCTCTCAGCCATGAGCCCAGGAAGGTCTCGCGGAACAACACGCTGCTGATCTATGATTCGGTCGCCAGCGCGGAGTCGTCGCGCGCCGCAGGAGACGCAATCATCATCCACGCCCCGGACCAGCGATGTTCCCGGCAATGCGGCGCTCGCCCACGCGGAGCCGCCCCTGTTGCTGCGCCGCGTGCCCCGAACCGCTGATGGCCGCCTATCCGCCGCTTGAGACCGCGCGTCTGCGGCTGTTGCCGGTGGCGCTGGCCGATGCGCCCGTCATCCAGCGCATTTTTCCGCAATGGGAGATCGTGCGTTATCTCGATTACCGCGTGCCGTGGCCTTTCCCGCCGGACGGGGCGGAGCGCTACCTGCGCGATGTGGTGCTGCCCTTCGTCGCGCAGGACCGCTGGTGGAGCTGGACGATCCGCCCGAAGAATGATCCGGCGCGCCTCATTGGCGTCATCGACCTTTTCGACTGGGAGGACGACCATCGCGGTTTCTGGATCGATCCTGCTGTTCAGGGGCAGGGCTTCGCGACCGAGGCGGCCGACGCCGTCACCGATTACTGGTTCGATGTCCTCGGCCGTGCTGTCATGCGCATTCCCAAGGCTGTGGAGAATGCCGCCTCCCAGCGCGTCACGCACAAGCAGGGCATGCGGTGCATCGCCCGTGTCGAGAAGGACTATGTCGCCGGCCGGCTGATAAGCGACGTCTGGGAGATCACGGCCGAGGAATGGCGGGCGCGGCGCCGCTGATGTCTTCGCGCTGGGGTGCGTCGCTCGGTTATGGCGCTGGAGCGCTGGTCATCCGCCGCCGCGGCACGGCCTCGCCCTTGCGCGGCTTTACTCAGCGCACGAACTGATCCGCCGCCCAGCCTGCTTCCCCTTTCTGCGCCCGCCGCGTGAGCGGGCCTGTCTTGCGCGCGACGAATTAGGCGATACTGTGCCCGCATAGTCAGGGAGAGGCTGGCGAGGGGCGCCGCCAAACAGGGAAAGAGACGGACCGGCGCATGATCTTTGGCCGCATCAAGCCGCTCGACGCCATTCTGGCCACGGCGGAGCGCAAGGCGCTGCATCGCTCGCTCGGGCCCATCCAGCTCACCTTGCTGGGCGTGGGCGCCATCATCGGCACCGGCATTTTCGTGCTCACCGCGGCTGCCGCGCAGAAGGCAGGGCCGGGCATGCTCTGGAGCTTCGTCATCGCTGGTGCGGTCTGCGCAGTCGCGGCGCTGTGCTATTCCGAACTGTCCTCGATGGTCCCGGTTTCCGGCTCGGCCTATACCTACAGCTATGCGGTGATGGGCGAACTTCTCGCCTGGATGGTCGGCTGGGCGCTGATCCTCGAATATGCGGTGGCGGCCAGTGCCGTGTCGGTGGGCTGGTCGGGCTATTTCATGGGGCTCTTGAAAAGCTGGACGGGCTTCGAGCTGCCGGCAATGCTCCAGGCCGGCCCAAGCTGGTCGATGGACGGCTTCATGCCGATCGCGGATTTCTCCGCCGGCATGATCAACGTGCCCGCCATCGTTGTTGCGCTGAGCGTCACCGCGCTGCTGATGATCGGCACGCGCGAGAGCGCCACGGTCAACGCCGCTCTGGTCGCGGTGAAGGTGGCGGCGCTGCTGCTGTTCATGGGCCTCGCCCTGCCGGCATTCAACGGGGAGCATTTCGCGCCCTTCTCGCCCAATGGTCTGGGTTCCTCGGGCATGGGCATCATCGGCGCGGCCTCGTCCATCTTCTTCGCTTATGTGGGGTTCGATGCGGTATCGACGGCCGCCGAAGAGACCAAGAACCCGCAGCGTAACGTGCCCATTGGCCTCATCGGCAGCCTCGGCATCTGCACCATCTTCTACCTGCTGGTGGCAGCCGGCGCGATTGGCGCCATTGGCGCGCAGCCGACTGCTCCGGGCGTGGCTCCCGGCTCGGCCGAGTTCAACGCGCAGTGCGCGGCGCTGCTGGCGCGCGGCGAGGAGCCGCTGGTCTGCTCCAAGGAAGCGCTGGCCCATGTGCTGCGCGCCATCAACCATAGCTGGGCGGGCGATCTCGTTGGCCTTGCCGCTAATCTCGCTCTGCCTTCTGTCATTCTCATGATGATGTTCGGCCAGACGCGCATTTTCTTCGTCATGGCGCGCGATGGATTGCTGCCCGAGAAGCTGGCTTCGGTTCATCCCAAGTGGAAGACGCCGCATGTGGTGACGATCGTCACCGGCATCTTCGTGGCCATTGCCGCGGCGCTGCTGCCGGTGGGCCAGCTTGCCGACGTGTCCAATTCCGGCACGCTCTTCGCGTTCTTCATGGTGTCGATCGCGGTGCTGGTGCTGCGCGTGCGCGACCCCGGCCGGGTCCGTCCGTTCCGCACGCCACTGGTCTGGGGGGTGGCGCCGCTCGCCATGCTCGGCTGCGTCGTCCTCTATCTCTTCCTGCCGCTGGACGCCAAGCTGGTCCTGCCGATCTGGGGCGGCATCGGCATCCTGGTCTATTTCACCTATGGCTATCGCAAGAGCTATGTCGGACGGGGCATCGTGGAGGTGCATGAGGACGATCCCGATGCGCCGCCGCAGCCGGTGCCGCCGATCCCGTAAGAAAAGTGGCGCAGCGGAACGATTCGTCCGGTCGCCGCGCCACGAGGAAACCTTTCCGAGAGGCGGGCCGCCGCGCCCACCGCGCCAGAGGGTGCGCCGCTACTCGCAGCGCACGTCATTCTTGTCGATGGCGTTGCCGGCAAGCGCACCCGCGCCGCCACCCAGGATGGTGCCGAGGGTCTTGGAGCCGCCGGGCGCGATGATGTTGCCCAGAATGCCCCCGGCAATGGCGCCGACGATGGTGCCGGTCGTGCCGTCGTCGCGCTTGCAATAATAGCGTCCGTCGCGATCGCGATAGATGACATCATTGTCGGAGAGGTAGCGCCCGCCACGCCGGCCATCGCGATACCGATCCCGGTCACGATCGCGTCGGGCCTGATTATAGCCGTCGCCCGGCCGGCTGTAGCCATAGCGATCGTCATAGCTCGCGCAGGCGGTGAGCGAAGGCGCGATGAGCGCCGCCGCGAGGAGGAGAGACATACGCACAGTCAGGCTCCAGTTCCGTTTCGTTGATCCGGTGGTGAAACGGACGAAGGGGCTTTCGGGTTGCAGGATGACAGAGGGCAACGGATCGCCCGCTGACCGGTTGTGCGAGAAGAACTTGCGCTTTTGCAGACCTGCGAGACATCGTTCCGACCAAGCGAACGGCGCCTGTTTTGCGCCGTTCCGAGCGATGCGCATGGATGCCGAGCGCGTCCTCTTGTGCAGGCCCCAAAGGCTTCGCGCTAAGGTTGAGTCTCGTTTTCCTCGAAAGCGGAAAGTGTCCGGTTCGCCGCAGCCAATTCAGGATGTGGGGAACCGGATTCCCGCTTTCGCGGGAATGGCGGATGGATTGATCTTGGCTAAAATTTCATAAATTATTACAATGTATTAGATGAAACATTAGGCTGCCACGCCCATCTGCCAAAGGATGAAGGCGAACTCCTCGGCGGTCTCGCGCAGCGATTCCCAGCGGCCGGATTTGCCGCCATGGCCCGCGCCCATGTTGGTCTTGAGCAGCAGCAGATTGTCGTCGGTGCGGGTCGCGCGCAGCCGTGCTACCCATTTGGCGGGCTCCCAATACGTGACGCGCGGATCGTTGAGGCCGGCCGTCACCATCATCGGGGGATAGGCCTGGGCGCGTACATTGTCGTAAGGCGAATAGGAGGCGATGAGGTCGTAGACGGCCGGGTCCTCGATGGGATTGCCCCATTCAGGCCATTCGCCGGGTGTTAGCGGCAAGTCCGCGTCGAGCATGGTGTTGAGCACGTCCACGAACGGCACATGCGCCACCACCGCGCCCCACAGCTCCGGATCGCTGTTGACGACGGCACCCATCAGCTCGCCGCCCGCGGAGCCACCGGCGGTCGCGATCTTGCCGGCGCTGGTGTAGCCCGCCGCGATCAAGCCCTTCGCCACGTCCACGAAGTCGGTGAAGGTGTTGGTGCGCTTCTCCAGCTTGCCGTCCTTGTGCCAGGCCTGGCCAAGGTCATCGCCACCGCGGATATGGGCAATCGCGAAAGCGAAGCCCCGGTCGACGAGGCTGAGGCGCGCGGTGCCGAAGCCCGGCTCGATGGCGATGCCATAGGCGCCATAGCCATAGAGATAGAGCGGGCGCGAGCCGTCCATCGGATGATCAGCGCGGTGCATGATCGAGACGGGGATAGGGGTGCCGTCGCGCGCCGGGATCATCAGGCGGCTGGTGGCGTATCGCGCGGGATCGTAGCCGGAGGGGATCTCCTGCACCTTGCGCACCGTCCGCTCCCCGCTCGCCAGATCGAGATCGAAGATCGTCTCGGGCGAGACCATGGATTCATAGCTGATGCGTAGCGCGGCGACGTCATATTCGGGATTGTCGTCGAGGCCGGCGGTGTAGCTCGCCTCTGGAAAAGTGATGCGCTGGGCTGCGTTGGTCGCATAGTCGCGGATCTCGATCTGATCGAGGCCGTTCTCGCGTCCTTCGGTGACGTAGAAGTCTTTGAACAGGCTCACGTCGGTCAGGTAGAACGCGTCCGAAGGCGCGAGGACTTCCTCCCATTGGTCCGGTGTTTCGATGCGGGCGCGGCACAGGCGGAAATTGGGGTGCGTGTCGTTGGTGCGGATGTAGAGCCAGCCCTCATGCTCATCCACGTCATATTCGCGCTCGGCCACGCGCGCGGAGACGAGGATGGCGGGTGCGGTCGGGTCGTCGGCGGGCACGAGGCGCACTTCGCTGGTCACATGATCGCCGGCGGCGATGACGATCCAGTTTTCCGCCGCCGTCATGCCCACCGAGACGCGAAAGCCCTCGTCTTCCTCGCGGAACAGCTCGGCATCCTCGGCTGCGTCCGTGCCGAGGCGGTGGAGCTTCGCGCAGTCGGTGCGCCAGTGCGCGTTGGCGGGGGCATAGACGAGGCCGCGATCGTCTTTCGTCCAGACCAGCGCCGAGAGTACGTCCGGGATGACATCCGGCAGCAGGGCGCCGGTCGTCAGGTCCTTGATGCGGGCGGTGAAGCGCTCCGAGCCATTGTCGTCGATGGCGTAGGCGAGCAGCCGGTCGTCATTGGAGATGGCGACGGCGCCGAGGCGGAAATAGTCCTTGCCCTGCGCCAGCGCGGGCTCGTCGAGGATCAGTTCGTCGGCCGAGCCGTCGTCCGGCGCGCCGACCGGGCGGCGCCAGTGGCGGCGATATTGTTCGCCTGCCTCGAAGCTGGACCAATAGAGATAGGCGCCGTCCTTCTGCGGCACGGAGCGGTCCTCTTCCTTGATGCGCCCCTTCATTTCCTCGAAGAGCGCGTCGACCAGCGCCTTGCGCGGGCCCATCGCCGCGTCGAAATAGCGGTTCTCCGCTTTCAGATAAGCGAGGATTTCGGGGTCCTTCACCTCGGGATAGGCCGGATCGCGCAACCACGCCCAGGGATCGGACAGCGTCCGGCCGTGATGCGTGCTCTCGTGCGGGCGTCGTGCCGCGCGCGGCGGCTGGATGGGGTCGGTCATCCTGCGCAGATAGAGGCAGCGGCCCGCCGGCTCAATGGCGCCGGCTTCTTACGCAACTTAATACCACGGAAACCACATCTTAACGGGCGTGCGGCACAATCACGCAAAAGATGAGCCGAGAGCCGGAGGTCGCATGCAGAAATCCAGTCAGCCGCCGTGCCCGTCCGCGCGCGTGCCGCGTGCGGCGCGCGTGGCGCTGCGCGATGGCACGCACATGGTCGGCGCTTTGTGAGCATGATGACGCGCCATCCCCGCCGTGCAGCGCATGATGTGGTCGAGCTGGAGCTGATTCGGAGCCTGGCCGCCGGCCTGCTGCCTACCTCCATCATGACGGTCGGCTTCGCGGTCTGCGGCGGCCTCATTCTGTGGACCGAGCAGGACCAGCTGCTGGCGCTGCTCATGGTCGGCGCGCTGATCGCATCGGCTGCCCGCATCGTGGCGGCGCTGCGGATGCCGCGCAAGGATGAGCCCGCCACCATCTCGTTGGCGCGCGCGCGGCGGCTGGAGTGGAATTTCCGCCTCGGTCACCACGCCTTCGCGGCGATGCTGGGCCTCTTCGGCCTGCGCACCTTCCAACTCGATTCGGCCGCGCTGCACATGCTGATGACATGCTTGCTGATCGGCTATGCGGCCGGCGTTTCCGCCACCACGGCGTTGCGGCCGCGCATTGCCATTCCCAGCATGTTGCTGGCGCTTATGCCGCCGATGATCGCGGCGATCGCGCGCATGGAGGCGCCCTATGTCGCCATGGGGTTGATGACGATGGCGTTCGTGGTCGGCGGCATCCAGAATATGCGCATCCGCCATACGCGTACCAAGGAGGAGATCGCGCTGCGCATCACCTTCGGCAATATTGCGCGCAAGGACAGCCTGACCGCGCTGCCCAACCGCATTGCCCTGCGCGAATGGTTCCACGAACGCGGTATGACATCGGGCCGGACGGGATTGATCGCAGTGCATTATCTGGATCTCGACGGGTTCAAGCCCGTCAACGATCGTTTCGGCCATCTGTTCGGCGATGCGCTGCTCGCCGCAGTGGGCCAGCGCATCGTGGGCGCGACCCGGGAGACAGACCTTGCCGCGCGCTTGGGCGGCGATGAATTCGCCGTCGTGCAGGTCGGCATCGGCGAGGTGGGGGACGCCGAGCAGCTCGCCCAGCGCCTCAATGCCGCTATTTCGCGCCCCTATCAGATCGACGGGCGCATCGTGAACATCGCCACCAGCATCGGCTATGTGGTGGTGACGCCCCAGCAGGACCGCGACTTAGAGCAGCTCCTCGCCCTGGCCGATCGGGCGCTTTATGCCAGCAAGCGGCAGGGCGGCGGCGTGACGCGCTATGGTGGTGATACGCCTGAACCGGCGCGCAACATCGCCTGAAGGCAAACGGCCTGCGCTACCCGTCCCAATCGGCCCGACCTGTGGGGATCCGTAATTGCGAAAGCCCGATGCGGGCAGGGTCGCGATCTCAATGGCCGTGGCAGGCCAGTGCCTCGATCACGTCATCGAGGCGCGCGGGGTCACCGATGGCAATGACATCGCCGCTGCTGGCATCGGTCAGCGGTTCGCCGGACCAGTCGCACATGCGCCCACCCGCGCCCTCCACCACCGGCACCAGCGCGGCGAGATCGTAGAGCTTCAGGCCGGCCTCCACGACGATGTCGACATGGCCGCTCGCCAAAAGCGCGTAATTGTAGCAGTCGCCGCCCCAGACGGTGTCGCGGCACTGGCCGCCGAGCATGGAGAAATGCTCGCCCGTGTGGCCGGGAAAATATTGCGGCCCCGTGGATGCGAGGACGGCCTCGTCGAGCGCGCGGCAGCGGCGCGTAGTGGCCGGCTTGCCGTTGAACAGTGTGGGCCGCCCCATGGCGCCGACCCAGCGCTCGCCGCTGATCGGCTGGTCGACGATGCCGAGCACGGGCCAGCCATCCTGCATCAAGGCGATCAGCGTGCCGAAGATCGGCCGGCCGGCAATGAAGCTGCGCGTGCCATCAATGGGGTCGAGCACCCATTGCCGTCCTGCCTCGGGGCGGGCGGCGCCATATTCCTCGCCGATGATGCCGTCGTCCGGGAAGGTCTGCTCGATGAGGGTGCGCATGGCCAGCTCAGCGGCCTTGTCGGCCTCCGTCACCGGCGTGGCGTCGCCCTTGATGTCGATGGCGTGCGGCGCGCGGAAAAAGGGGCGAATGGCAGCGCCGGCCGCATCGGCAAGCGCATGGGCGAGGGCAATATCGTCGGCTTGGCTCATGCGCGCCTCATGCCGGAGTGGGACGGGCCTGCAAAGGGAAGTTTCGCACCGAAGCCGTCCGATTCATTCGCTATGCTGTGAGGAGGTGATCGGCGACCCCATCGATAGGGCGCGGCTGCCTCTTCCTCGCGACCCTTGGCGGAGCATGCGCGATGACGCTGAG
>DASRXY010000129.1:0-2229 GCA_035654035.1 Sphingobium sp.
CGTTCGCCGTGGCGGCGGGTTCGAAACCAGGCAGAGCAAGCTGGTGGACTGGACGCAATGCTGCCTGCGTCGGCTGGGTTTCGGCCCAGCGCTTATCCCAATAGCTGGTGCGCTCATCTGTGTCGTGCAGGTCGAACAACGAACTATCATTCCAAAGCGCCATGCGGGCCTGCTCTTTGGATGAAAACGTCACTCGCCCGAACAGCCGGCTGTTTGGATGGCCGTAGTAGGCAACGATTGCCATCACTCGCTCCCTTCGCCCTGGCGCTGCTGGGCGATGGCGGCGTTGAACAATCGTTCGGCGCGGTTGTGCCCGATCAGCAGGTGCGCGGCGATTTCGGCCGGGCGCGGCTTGTCGAGGGATTTGACTAGCCAGTCCGCTGCACCCTGCAACGGGTCTGCGGCATCCCGCGCATCGTCCGCCGTCTGCGCGGCCACTGGTGCAGCGTAGAGCGGCACGTATTCACGGCCCCGCTCCCGGTCGAGCTGCGACATATAGGCGAGCGACGAAATGCACGTCGGATGCGGGGAGTTGAGCGTGTCGGCGGCGACCCACGCCACCGGCTGCGCATCCCCTGCGGGCCTGCCGTAGCGGGATAGCAGGGCGCGGGCGAGCGCATCAGCGCGGCTGCGCACCCCTTCGCTGGTCGTGCCATGCTCATAGATGTGGTCGAGCAGGGCGTCGAACTCTGGCATGCCGACGACGCTGACATGCTCATCGCTCGGCGCTGCCTGTCCGCTGGCCTGCGCTGGCGGGGTGGGGGCGGCGGCGATGGCGCTACGCAGCGCAGCGACGTAATTCCGTAGCGATCTGGGCGCGTCTGCCAGTGCCAACGCGGTTTCGTGGTCAGGCTCCACGAGGCGGTGTCCGCCGTTTTCATCGCCAAGGTGGCCGAGATCCTCGCAATCCTCGCACTCTTCACCGTTGGCCCATACGCCATGGAAACGGTACTCCTGCGTTCCGGTGCCGTTGCATTTCTGGCAGTAGCGGGCATCCCGTAGCTGTTTTTCCAGCGCGTCGATGCCCTCGCGGGCGTCCGGGCCGAAGAATTCCCGCAAGCGCTCTGACCAGTAGGCGCTGGAAGGCGCGAAACGGACGGCTGCTCGCATGTCGTCGATCACATCCCAGCCGCGCTGCCCGCGCACCGCCTCGCTGGCCGGATGCACCGCGCCATGCGATATGACGCCGACGCGGCGCAGGTCGGCATCCAGGCGATCAATGACATGCAGCGCGGTGCGCAGGTCGTGCCGGCCGACGCGGCAGGTGTTCGGGTCTTCTCCGGCCGACGGCGCGGCATAGGACGCCTCGCGCAGGCGGGCGATGGCGGTATGAAATGTCATGTTGCGAGTTCCCTCCAGGTGACGACGTTGCTGGCGGCGACGATGAGGCGCGGCTGGACAGCCGCTGCTCGCGCGGCGGTGACGCGCATGGACAGGCCGTAACGCAGCGGCGGACGGACGACGGGACGGTACGGCGGCGGCGTCGCTTCGGCGCGCAGCTCCAAAAATCGGAGCAGGTAGGGCAGGAGCGAGTCCGGCGTGATCTCCATGGGCACCGGCCATCCGGTGCGCTCGGCGATCATTTCCGCCATCTGGATTACCGTGGTGGACGGTCTCACCGGCGCGCCCAGGCGGCGCAGCTGGTCGCCGGCCATGCGCCGAGCGATCTGCATGTCGGAACTGTGGTATTTCATGCGGCCTCCCTCATTGCCTGCTGGCCCGCGTGGCCGTGGTCGATCCAGAAAACGGTGAACAGTTCGGTGGGCGCGGCTGGCGGGGCCTTGAGCGTGCCCAGCAGCACGATGGTGTCGAAGTTGCGCTCGTCGGCCAGGGCGTCGACCAGGCCCAGCGCGTCACCGCGGCCCGGCAGATCCAGACAGTCGAAGCGGTCCAGCACCAGGCAGCGCAGCCCGGAGATTTCCGCCAGCGCCGCGCCGATGAGGGCATCCACGCGCCAGCGCTCCGACTCCGACAGCAGGCGGTAGGGCCGGCCGCCCCAGGTGATGGTCATGTCGCCGGCGACGGCGGGCGAGAGCCAGCCGGCCAGTTCGGCAAGTTCGGCCAGCGTGGCATTGAAGGGCTGCAGGACCTCGGCCAGGATCTCGCCGGGGATGCCGTCCGGCGACAGCGCGTCGGCGATGGCGCCCCATGCCAGCACCTCCTGGTGATAGCGCGCGGCGTTCGCGGTACGCTCGGCAGCGCTGACTGCCGCCCGCTTGGCGTTGAGCA
>DASRXY010000130.1:0-21692 GCA_035654035.1 Sphingobium sp.
TGGCGAGGCGCTGGCGCAGGGTCTGCCCTTCGTGGCGACCAACTGCTCGACATGGGTGAGCGCGCTGGCGGCCGACCATCCTGCGCTCGGCACTACCGTCGCCGCGCGCGATCCGGCGCAGATCGCTGAGGCCGTGCTGAAAAAAGCTGCTCGTCCGTATCCGGATCACGACACCATCGAGGCCGGGATCGGTGCCCATCGGCTGGGCCGGGCGGCAGGCGCCTATCTCGATCTGTTCGATTCGCTGCTGTAAAGTCCGCCATTCCAGGCGGGCACTATCGTTCCGGCGTTGTAACGAGAGGCAGGGATATGGGGCTTGCGAGAGCAGCATGCGCTCTTCCACATCCTCTGGAAAGCGGGGCCACGACGGCACAAGTCCGTGATCGATCGGTCGAAAAAGGTGCAACATAGGTGACAAGGTCACCATGCAGGCTATTGTCCGTCCCACGACTCGGACAAGAAGTCGCGACGATCAGGAGACCAATGATGCGCCCCTTTCATGCTGTCCTTTCCGCCCTGCTGCTCGCCGGTCTGACCGCACCGCTCGCTGCCCAGGCGCCCGCGGGCCCTCCCGGCAAGGCCGACGTTTCGCTCGTCACCGGCGGCAACTACACCGCCGATCCGGGCCACAGCCAGATCCTCTTCACCTATGGCCACTTCGGCATCACCTGGAACATGGGCCTGCTTTCCGGCGTCACCGGCACGCTGTCGCTTGATCCCAAGGCGCCCAACAACGCCAAGGTATCGGTGGAAGTACCCGTGAACACCATCAAGAGCAGCATCGCCAAGCTGGATGAGGAATTCCTCTCGGCAATGTTCTTCGACACCGCCAAGTTCCCGACCGCGAAGTTCGAGTCGACGAGCGTGACGGTGAACGGCACCAACGCCAAGATCGCCGGCAACCTCACCATCCATGGCGTCACCAAGCCCGCCACGATCGACGCCAGCTTTGTCGCCGCGGGCAAGAACCCCATGTCGCAGAAGGAAACCGTCGGCTTTAAGGGCAAGACGACCATCAAGCGCAGCGACTTCGGCCTCGGCATGGCCGTGCCTATGGTTGCGGACGAGGTGACGCTCGACATCGTGGTGGCCTTCGAAAAGGCCAGCTAAGCGGGCTCACACGCTCTAAATGCAGGGAGCCGTCGGCAGCAATGCCGGCGGCTTCTTCTTTGGAGGGTGTTTCCTAAAGCTGCGGGTCAACGTTCCCGCAAGGGTCAGATGGCGGCTGAACCCAACACCAGTGCTCCGGCGAAGGCAGGAGCCCAGGGCGGCTACCCTGAGGCGGAGCATGGGTCCTGCCTTCGCAGGCGAGGCGCTTCTTTGCGGCAAGCCTTGGCGCTAGCGCCATCTCGGCGGCCTTCCGCTTTCGCAGACAGGAGAAAGGCCGCCATCCGGGCACGGAGGCGGCCTTTCTCCCTTAGCTGGGTTGCGCTTCGTAGCGCAGCGACCGGATCAAGCCGGAACGACTTAGGCCGGCGTGAGCATCACCTCGCGCACCGCGTCGTCGACATGGTCGACGAACTGCTCGAAATTATCCACGAACTGGCGCACCAGCACGGCCGCCGTCGCATCATAGGCGGCAGGATCGGCCCAGGTTCCACGCGGATCGAGAATGGCCGAATCCACGCCCGCGACCGCCACCGGCACCTCGAAACCGAAATTGGGATCAGTGCGGAACTCCGCGTCGTTGAGGCTGCCGTCCAGCGCGGCATTGAGCAGCGCACGCGTCGCCTTGATCGGCATGCGCTTGCCCACGCCATATTTGCCGCCTGTCCAGCCGGTATTGACCAGCCAGCAGGTGACATTGCCCTTGGCGATGCGCTCCTTGAGCAGATTGCCGTAGACGCTGGGGTGGCGCGGCATGAACGGCGCGCCGAAGCAGGTGGAGAAGGTCGCCGAGGGCTCGGTCACGCCGATCTCCGTGCCCGCGACGCGCGCGGTATAGCCGGAGAGAAAGTGATACATCGCCTGATCCGGCGAAAGCCGCGAGATCGGCGGCAACACGCCATAAGCATCGGCAGTGAGGAAGATCACCGTCTGCGGCACCGGCCCCAGATTGTCCTTGGAAGCATTGGGGATATAGTCGATCGGATAGGAACCGCGGCTGTTCTCCGCCAGGCTGTTGTCGGCGAAATCCGGCTCGCGCGTCACGGGATCGATCACCACATTCTCCAGCACGGTGCCGAAGCGCTTGGTGGTCGCGAAGATCTCCGGCTCGGCCTCGGCCGAGAGATTGATCATCTTGGCGTAGCAGCCGCCCTCGAAATTGAAGACGGCCGTGTCCGACCAGCCATGCTCATCATCGCCGATCAGCGTGCGGCTCGCATCAGCCGAGAGCGTCGTCTTGCCGGTGCCGGACAGGCCGAAGAACACCGCCGTATCGCCCTTGGGGCCGATATTGGCCGAGCAGTGCATGGGCATGATGCCCTTCACCGGCAGCAGATAGTTGAGGATGCCGAAGACCGACTTCTTCATCTCGCCGGCATAAGCCGTGCCGCCGATGAGAACGAGCTTCTCGGTGAAGTTGACGGCTACCACCGTCTCGCTGCGGCAGCCATGGCGCGCGGGATCGGCGCGGAAGCTGGGCAGATCGATGATGGTATATTCCGGCACGAAGTCGGCCAGCTCGGCTGTCTCGGGGCGCACCAGCAGCGTGCGGATGAAGAGATTGTGCCAGGCCAGCTCGTTGATAACGCGTACGTTGACGCGATGCTCGGCCTGCGAGCCGCCATAAAGATCGGCGACGTAGAGTGTTTCCTTGTCACGCAGGGCCGCCAGGAAATCAGCCTTCAGCGCGGCGAAATGGGCCGGGTCCATCGGACGATTGACGTCACCCCACCAGACGCTGTTCTCCGTCTCGGCATCGCGCACGATGAACTTGTCCTTGGCGGAACGCCCGGTGTGCTTGCCGGTCTGGACGACCAGCGGGCCGTCCTTGGCGAGTTGCCCCTCGCCATTGCGGATCGCCTCTTCCACGAGAGGGGCCGTCAATAGATTCCATTTAATGTTCGCCGACGTTTCGATGCCCTGATCGCTCAAGGCAAAAGAAGATTTAGCCTGCACGCTTATCTCCTGACTCCAAGGTGGGCCAAAATGACCAGTTCGTTTGAATTCACACGACCGCGACCTCTGCGTGCCGCCTTATTCGGCGCATAGGACCTCCCCGACCGAGCGTCAAATGGGCTTACGATAGTTTACCTTGTTTCGAGACGCGCGGCCGCCTAGCGCCGACGGCCAGAGGCCGAGCAATGTTGCGCGCGCCGGGACCATGCGGTAGGCGAGGCCGTTGTCCCCTCAGCGGAGCCCGGCCCGGCCCATGACCGCCGCCCCATGACCGCCCTCTCCCCCTCCAACGCCTCGGGTGCGTCTCCGTCGGCCGGCCCTTCCGTCGCGCTGGTCGATGACGATCGCAACATCCTCCAGTCGCTCAGCATCGCTTTGCTCGCGGAAGGCTTCGTCACGCGCGTCTATTCGGACGGGAACAGCGCGCTCAAGGCCCTGATCGACAATCCACCCGACCTGGTAGTGTGCGACATCAAGATGCCGAACATGGATGGGATGGAGCTGCTGCGCCGGCTGCGCGAGAAGAGCACCCTGCCCTTCATCTTTCTCACCTCCAAAACCGACGAGTCGGACGAGGCACAGGGCCTCACGCTGGGCGCTGACGACTATATCGCCAAGCCCTTCTCGCAGCGGCTGCTCATTGCCCGCATCCGCGCGCTGCTGCGCCGGGTGGAGATCGGCCGCGGCCCGGAGGACGCCGCCGACGAGCCCCAGACCATCCGTCGCGGTCGGCTGGAGATGGACCCGGCGCGCCATCGCGTGACCTGGGACGGCACAGATGTGTCTCTTACCGTCACCGAATTTCTGATCCTGGAGGCCCTCGCACTGCGTCCCGGCATCGTCAAAACGCGCAACCAACTGATGGACGCGGCCTATCAGGACGACATCTATGTCGATGATCGCACCATCGACAGCCACATCAAGCGCCTGCGCCGCAAGTTCCGCGAAGTGGCGCGCGACTTCAACGCAATCGATACGCTCTATGGCGCCGGCTACCGATTCACCGAGGAGTGAGCGGCGCGGTGTGGCGGGCGAATGGACGCCGCGCATCTCGATCGCGCGGCGCATCCTGGCGGTCAACATCTTCGCCCTCGCCATCCTCGCGGGCGGCTTTTTCTACCTGGACAGCTACCGCGCCCGGCTGATCGACGGCCGGCTGGTCAACACCGCGCGCGAGACCGCGCTCATCGCCACGGCGCTCGAGGCCGCGCGGCCCGACGAGCGCGCGCCGCTGCTGATGCGGGCGGCGCGCACCTCCGGCATGCGGCTGCGGCTTTACGACGCAGGGGGCGCCAAGACCGTGGACAGCTTCGCCATGGCCGCGCCCACCTATCGGCTCGCCGATCCGCGCAAGGACCCGCTGCACCTGCGCCTGGCACGCGGGCTCGATCGGCTGGTGGAAACCATCGCGCTCGCCGCCAAGCCGCCCTATCTGCATGAGCCCGATCCGGCGCAGGACAATCTCGCCGCATGGCCCGAGGCGCAGGCCGCGCTCGCCGGCCGCCCAGAAGGGCGCTACCGCTTCGCGCCGGACCGCACGCCTTTCCTGAGCGCCGCACGGCCGCTCTTCGAGGGCAAAGCCGTGCTTTTCGCCACGCTGAACGCGCGCGACATTACCGAGATCGTGCGCGCGGAGCGGCTGCGCATCAGTCTCGTCCTGGCGGCGGCAATCATCACCTCCATCCTGCTCTCGCTGTTTTTGGCGCGCACCATCGTTCTGCCGCTGCGTCGGCTTGCCAGCGCCGCCGTGCGTGTACGGCTGGGGCGCGCGCGCGAAGTGATCGTGCCGCGCCTGCCCGAGCGGCGTGACGAGATCGGCATGCTGGCCCGCGCCATTTCGGACATGAGCCAGGCGCTCCGCCAGCGCATCGACGCCACCGAGACCTTCGCCGCCGATGTGAGCCACGAATTGAAGAACCCCATCGCCTCGCTGCGCTCCGCACTCGAAGGGCTCGCCTGCATCAAGGACGAGGCGCTGCGCAAGAAGCTGCTCGACATCGCGCAGGACGACGTGCGCCGGCTCGATCGGCTGGTGAGCGACATTGCCGAGGCGACGCGCATCGACGCCCAGCTCTCGCGCACCCCGTTCGAGCCCATCGATATCGGCCGGCTGGTCGGCCAGGTGGTGCGCGCGCAAGCGATGCGCGAGACACAGCCGCAAGTGCGCCTCACTTATGCCCGCCCGCCGCGGGGCACGGCGCTGGTGACGGGCGATCCCCAGAAGCTGGCGCGCGTGATCGAGAACCTGATCGACAACGCCCGCTCCTTCTCGCCGGAGGGCGGGCGCGTGCGCATCGCCGTGGAATCGGGGCCCACCGAAATCGCAATCCTGGTGGACGACGAAGGCCCCGGCGTGCCCGAGAGCGAGCGCGAGGCGATCTTCCGCCGCTTCCACAGCGTGCGGCCGGAAGGTGAGGACTTCGGCCGGCACAGCGGCCTGGGGCTCGCCATCGCGCGCTCGATCCTGGAGGGACATAACGGCACCATCCGTGTCGAGAACCGACCCGGCGGCGCGCGCGGCGCTCGCTTCCGCATCATGCTGCCGCGCACCATCGCTGGACCGCATGGCGGTCCCGACGATGGCTGAGGCCATGAGCAGCCCGACGGAAACCCGCATCCATGCAAGCTGCGTTGCCTTAGGCGGCCGAGCGCTCCTCATCATGGGGCCAAGCGGCGCCGGCAAGTCCGATCTGACGCTGCGCCTCATCGACCGCGGCGCCCGGCTGGTGAGCGACGACTATACCGTGCTCACCGTCTCTGGCGGACGGCTGCACGCCTCGCCCCCGCCCACCATCGCCGGACTGTTGGAAATCCGCCATATCGGCATCATCCAAATGGCCTATGAAACCAACGTGCCGGTTGCTCTCATCATCGGTCTGGGGGATAGGCCGGAGCGTATGCCTGAACGCCCCGCCTCTATGAACCTCATGGGAATCGCTCTGCCTCGCGTGGCGCTGGCAGGGCTCGAGCCCTCCGCGCCGATCAAGGCCGAGTACGCCCTCGCCCGCTTTGGATTGCCCGGAGAGGCGGCATGACGGTGCCGCGCCCGCCCAAGACCATCCTCATTGTCACTGGCCTCTCCGGCGCGGGCAAGTCCACCGCGCTCAAGACTCTGGAGGATGCGGGTTGGGAGACGGTGGACAATCTGCCGCTGATGCTGGTCGACCGGCTGCTCTCCACCCCGGCGCCCGAAGGGCGTGACCCGATGGAGGAGCGACCGCTCGCCGTGGGCATCGATACGCGCACACGGGGTTTCGACGCCGCCGCCATTCTCCAGCGCATCGAGGCGCTGCGGGATCGAAGCGAGGCGCCGGTGGAGATGCTGTTCCTCGATTGCTCGGGCGCGGTGCTGGAGCGGCGCTATGCCGAGACCCGCCGTCGCCATCCGCTGGCGCTCGACCGACCCGCCGCCGACGGCATCGCCCGCGAGCGCGAACTGCTGGAGCCGCTGCGCCACGCCGCCGACCATCTCATCGACACCAGCGACTATGCGGCCAACGCACTCCAGCAGGCGATTCGCCGGCGCTTCGGCGGCAGCGCGGAATCGACTCTGACGCTCGTCTCCTTCGGCTATGCGCGCGGCGTGCCTCGCAATGCCGATCTCGTCTTCGACATGCGCTTCCTTCAGAATCCTTTTTGGGACGAGGCGCTGCGTCCGATGACCGGGCTCGATGCGCCGGTGCGCGATCATGTGATGGCCGACCCGCTGTTTGAGACGGTGCTGGGCCAGATCGAGACGCTGCTCGCCACCGTGCTGCCCCGCTACAGCCAGGACGGGAAAGCCTATGTCACCGTCGCCTTCGGCTGTACCGGAGGGAGACACCGCTCGGTCTGCGTGACCGAGGAAATCGGCAGGCGCTTGCGTGCGCGCGGCTTTTCGCCCACGATCTCGCACCGCAATCTGGAATCGACCCAGCCGGACGCCTATGAGACCCGGCGCCCGGAGGGCGGCACGGCAATGCAGGAACGGGACGCTTCACCATCATGATCGGACTAGTGCTGGTAACGCACGGCAGGCTGGCGGCGGAATTTCGCGTGGCCATGGAGCATGTGGTGGGGCCACAGGAGGCCATCGAGACCGTCTGCATCGGGCCGGACGACGACATGGAGGTGCGCCGCGCCGACATCCGCCGCGCCGTGCAGACAGTGAACGACGGCTCGGGGGTGATCCTGCTCACGGATCTGTTCGGCGGTACGCCCTCCAACCTTGCCATCTCGCTGCTCGAAGCCGGCAAGGTGGAAGTGATCGCGGGCGTCAATCTGCCTATGCTCATCCGGCTGGAAAGCGCCCGCCGCACCATGTCCGTCACCAAGGCCGTCGCCGCCGCGCGCGAGGCCGGCACGAAATATATCAGCGTGGCCTCCGAGTTGCTGGGAGACGCCTCATGAGCGAAGAAACGCTGCTGAGCCGCACCGTCACCATCACTAACAAGCGCGGGCTCCATGCGCGGGCGAGCGCCAAGTTCGTGACGCTCGCCTCGGGCCTCTCCGCCGCGATCATGGTGAGCAAGGATGGCCATGAGGTGGTCGGCACCTCGATCATGGGTCTGATGATGCTGGGCGCGGCGATGGGGGACACCATCACCATCACCGCAAGCGGCGATGGCGCGGAAACCGCCCTGGCGGCCGTCACGCAGCTCGTCGAAGACCGCTTCGGCGAGGATTGAGGCCTCGGTGACACCTGAGTTCTTTTTCAGTGCGCCTGTGCAGGCACGAGCAAAGGCCGGCCGCAGCGCTGCATGGGCCGTGGGTTCCTGCCTTCCCACCAGCTTGGCCACCTGCTGATCCATGCCCCGCGAAATCACCGGATTCTCCAATCCTCTGGTCAAGCGCGTGCGGGCCCTGCGCGAGAAAAAGCTGCGCAAGCGCGAGGGACTGTTCCTGGCTGAGGGGCTGCGCATCCTCACCGAAGCGCGTGACCAGGGCGTGTTTCCGGAAATGCTGTTCATGGCGAGCGGCGCCACGCCCCACCCGCTGGCCCAGGCACTTAGCGACGCAGTAGAGGCAGCCGGCGGCGATGTGATCCTCACCAGCGCCGACATCCTCTCCAAAATTTCCGGCAAGGACAATGCGCAGGCCGTGGTCGGCGTCTATCGCGACCGGCCGACGCCGCTCGCCGATCTCGACCGGAACGCCGCGCCAATCTGGTTCGTGGCGCAAGCCATGCGCGATCCGGGCAATCTCGGGACACTGCTGCGCATTGGCGACGCGGTGGGCGCAGGCGGCGTGATTCTGGTGGACGATTGCGTCGACCCCTTTTCCGTCGAGACAGTGCGCGCCTCGATGGGCGCGCTGTTCACGCAGAGAATTGCCCCGGCCCGCTGGGAGGATTTTCTTGCCTGGCTGCGTGGCGGGCCGGGCCAGCTTGTCGGCACCAGTCTCAACACCGATTTCGATTATCAGCAGCCGCGCTACACCGCGCCCGTTTTCCTCCTCATCGGCAATGAAGCTCGCGGCCTGCCGGCGGACTATGAGGCCGCCTGCGACCTGCTGGTGAAAATCCCGATGATGGGCCGGGCGGACAGCCTCAACGCGTCCGTGGCGGGCGCGGTGATGGCCTATGAAGTGCTCAATCAGTTGCGGCGGGGGTAAAGAAACGTGCCGTTTATGGCGCGCTTTGGAGTCCAAGCGACGGATATGGCACAAAGACCGCGCGGCGGCAAAACAACGTCACCCCCACGAAAGCGGGGATCAAGGCGAGATCACGTCACACTATGAGGAAATTCCCGCTTGCACGGGAAGGACGAAGAGAACGAAGGGGGGATGCCTTGACCGACGCCACGCAGAGCAACGCGGCCGCGCCGCAATCCGGCCTTGCCGCTATGCGGCAGCACAAGCGCGTGCTGGCAGCGAGCCTCGCGGGCACAGCGGTCGAGTTCTACGATTTCTATATCTATGCGACAGCGGCAAGCCTCGTCTTCGGTCCGCTCTTCTTCCCGGCCGGATCGCCCGCCGCGCAGCTCATGCTGGCTTATGCGAGCTTTGCTCTCGCCTTCCTCGCCCGGCCGCTCGGCGCCGCGATCTTTGGCCATTTCGGCGACCGCATCGGGCGCAAGTCCACTTTGGTCGCCTCGCTCATGCTGATGGGCGGCTCCACCTTCCTGATCGCCTTCCTGCCTACCTATGAGCAGATCGGCTGGCTGGCACCGCTGCTACTGTGCGTGCTGCGTGTCGGTCAGGGGCTCGGCCTGGGCGGCGAGTGGGGCGGCGCGGCGCTGCTCGCGGTGGAGAACGCGCCGGCGGGCTGGCGGGGACGGTTCGGTATGATGCCGCAGCTCGGCGCGCCGATCGGCTTCATCGCTGCCAATGGGCTGTTCCTGTTGCTGGGCCTGTGGCTCGATGAGCAGGCCTTCGCCGCCTGGGGCTGGCGCCTGCCCTTCCTGTTTAGCGCGCTGTTGGTGGGCCTTGGCCTGTGGGCACGTCTCAAGCTCGGCGAAACGCCAGAGTTCAAGGCCGCGCTGGAAGCCGAACCCCCTGCGCCAGTGCCGCTTGCCGAGTTGCTGCGCAACCATCGCCGTGCCACCCTGGCTGGGACGCTGGCGGTCGTCACCTGCTTCGCGCTCTTCTATATCTCCACGGCCTTTGCGCTCGGCTACGCCACCACCGCGCTCGGCATGCCGCGCGAACAGGCGCTGGCGGTGCAGCTCGGCGCTATCCTGTTCCTCGCCGCCGGCATCATCATTTCAAGCTGGTGGTCGGACCATCATTCGCCGCAGCGTGCGCTCGCGGCCGGCTGCGCGGCAACCGTGCCGCTCGGCCTCATCTTCGGCGGCGGACTTTCCACTGCCGATCCGGCACTGCTCTTCATGACCCTGTCGGTCGCACTGTTCCTGATGGGTTTTACCTATGGGCCGCTCGGCGCGTGGCTCACCGGCCGCTTCCCGGCGCGCGTGCGCTACACCGGCTCGTCCTTCGCCTTCAATGTCGGCGGTATCCTGGGCGGCGCACTGGCGCCCAATATCGCGCAGGCGCTGGTCACCGGCTATGGGATCAGCGCCGTGGGCTATTATCTGTCTGCGGCGGGACTGGTGAGCCTCATCGGGCTCACCATGCTCTCACGGGATTAGCCGTCGCCCTGACAGGAAGAAACCGTGCTCCTGCGAACAGGAGTCCAGGGCGAGAAGGCCGTGGGCTGGACCTTGGGTTCCTGTCTTCACAGGAACCGGGCAACCTCGACTTAAGCGGCGAGCGAGGTGTCGCTCAGGTCCGTCGCCTCGGTCAGCTTGCCGAGCGAGAGGACCATCACCATCCGGTCGTCCACCGAGGCGAGGCCGTCCAGGAAGGTGCTGGCGCTGTCATCGCCGACATTGGGCGGCGGCTGGAGCGTGTCGTCGGTCAGCGTCACGATGTCGTTGACGGCATCCACGATGAGGCCCTGGAGCTGGTTACCAAGCTGCACGACGATGATAACGTGGCGAGCAGTCGGGTCCGTGAGTCCCCAGCCCAGCCGCGCCGAAAGATCGAACACCGGCAGAACCGAGCCGCGCAGATTGACCACGCCGCGCACATAATCGGGCACATGCGGCAGACGCGTGGTGGGCGACCATGCGCGGATCTCGCGGATCGCCATGATGTCCACGCCCAGATATTGTTCGCCGATACGGAAAGTGATGATCTGACGGCTCATCGCGCTGTCCCTGCCTGTCGTTGCCTGATCTATGGGCCGGACCCTAAAGGGAATGCGGTTAAAGGCGGGTAAACGGATGTGGCGGGCGCTAGAGGCATACGGCAACGGCGCGGGCAACGGATTGGCTTCGTGACAGCGCACCCATCCCGTCGACCGAAATGCCGCGCTCCTGCGAAGGCGGTAGCCCAGGGCGGCAAGAGCTGCCGGCTGGACCCTGGACTCCTATCTTCGCTGGAGCACATGAAAGCGGCGAATGATCCGTCCCGTTAAAGTTTGAGAGCACGCAGCCGCTCATCGGTATTGCCACGCACGCCATATCGAGCGCGACATGTGCCCGGCATCACCGTTCAAAATGCAAAACGGCAGCGAAGCTCTCGCCCCGCCGCCGTCTTCAATTCCCTCTCGCGCCGGCCTCAGGCCAGTGCGCCGTGGCAGTGCTTGTATTTCTTGCCCGATCCACAGGGGCACGGGGCGTTACGGCTGATTTCCTCACCGGCTTGCCCGTTCGCGAGGTCGCCGGCGGCCAGCGTCGCGCCTGCCGTCAGCGGCGCGCTGGGGATGGTCGTGGTGATGAAGCCGCGGCTGCCCGCGTCGATATCCGCGCTGTTGTCCTCGCCGGTAAAGGGATCGATGTGGCTGGTGAGGAACGCCGGCAGTTCCGGAAGCGGCGGAGGCGTTGGGTCCTGCATCTGGAACTGCACATGGCTGATCGTGCGGGATACGTCTTCGCGGATCGCGCCGAGCATACGCTCGAACAAGGCGAAGGCCTCATGCTTATACTCGTTGATCGGCTGCTTCTGCGCATAAGCGCGCAGATGGACGACCTGACGCAGCGCATCGAGCGTGGCGAGATGCTCCTTCCAGTGATGATCGAGATTCTGAAGCAGGATGCTCTTCTCGATCTGGCGCGCGGTCTCCTGCGGCAACTCGGCGAACTTGGTGTCGACCACCTCGTCCGAAAGCGCCCCGAGGCGCTCGACGAGCATCTCGGCCTCCACGGTATCCTCCTGGAGCCAGGCGTCGAAATCCGGCGTCAGGCCCAGCACGCGTTCCACGTCCGCCTTGAGGCCGTCCATGTTCCACTGCTCGGGATAGGTGCCGTGCGGGCAGGCGCGCTCGACCAGCTCGGCGATGGTCTCGTGGCGCATCTCGGTCACGACATCGTTGACCGACTCGCTGTCCATGATGTCGCTGCGCTGCTCGTAGATGACCTTGCGCTGGTCGTTCATGACGTCGTCATATTCGACCACCTGCTTGCGCACGTCGTAGTTGCGCACTTCCACCTTCTTCTGGGCGGTTTCGATGGCCTTGCTCATCCACTTGGAGGGCGGCAACGCCTCGCCGTCCTCCAGGCTGGAGCGCATCATCTTGGCGAAGAGCGTGTCCGGACCGAAAATGCGCAGCAGATCGTCGTCCAGGCTCAGGTAGAAGCGGCTGAGACCCGGATCGCCCTGACGGCCCGAGCGGCCACGAAGCTGATTGTCGATGCGGCGGCTCTCATGCCGCTCGGTACCGAGCACGAACAGGCCGCCGGCGGCCAGCACCTGCTGCCGCTCCGCCTCGATCTCCGCCTCGATCCGCGCGATGGCGGCATCGCGCTCGGGCCCCTCGGGCATGTCCTTCAGCTCGTCCTCGACGCGGAATTCCAGATTGCCGCCCAGCTTGATGTCGGTGCCGCGGCCGGCCATGTTGGTGGCGATGGTGACGGCGCCCAGACGCCCCGCCTGCGCCACGATCCGCGCCTCGCTATCGTGGAAGCGCGCATTGAGCACGTTGTGCGGCACCTTCTCTTCCTTGAGGAAGGCCGAGAGCATTTCCGATTTCTCGATGGAGACGGTGCCCACCAGCACGGGCTGGCCCTTGGCCTGATGCTCCTTGATAGTGCGCGCGATGCCGCGAAACTTGTCTTCCAGGCTCTTGTAGAACAGGTCCTCGTCGTCCTGACGCTGCACCGGCAGGTTGGTGGGGATGGTGACGACGTTCATCTTGTAGATGTGGTAGAATTCCGGCGCTTCTGTCGCGGCCGTACCGGTCATGCCGGAAATCTTGGGGTACATGCGGAAATAATTCTGGAAGGTGATCGAGGCCAGCGTCTGGTTCTCCGGCTCGATGTTGACGCCTTCCTTGGCTTCCACCGCCTGGTGCAGACCGTCCGACCAGCGGCGCCCGTCCATCATGCGGCCGGTAAACTCGTCGATGATGACGACCTTGCCGTCCTTGACGATATAATCGATGTCGCGGCGGAACATCTTGTTGGCCCGCAGCGCCTGGTTGACGTGATGAACGACCTGGGTGTTCTCGAAATCGTAGAGATTGCTGCCGTGGAGGAGACCGGCTTCCTCCAGCATGCGCTCCACGCGCTCGGTGCCCTCCTCGGTGAGGGTGATGGCGCGCTGCTTCTCGTCATGGGAATAATCGTCCGGGCCAAGCTGCTTCACCAGCGCATCGACCGCGATGTAAAGCTCGGACTTGTCGTCCGTGGGACCGGAGATGATGAGCGGCGTGCGCGCCTCGTCGATCAGGATCGAGTCCACCTCGTCCACGATGGCGTAGTTGAAGGGGCGCTGCACCATCTGGCTGCGCTCATACTTCATGTTGTCGCGCAGATAGTCGAAGCCCAGCTCGTTGTTGGTGGCGTAGGTGATGTCTGCCTGATAGGCCGCCCGGCGTTCCTCCTCGCCGATATTCGGCACGATAACCCCGGTTGTGAGGCCCAGGAAGCGATAAACGCGCCCCATCCACTCACAGTCGCGCCGCGCCAGATAATCGTTCACGGTGACAACGTGGACGCCCTTGCCCTCCAGCGCATTGAGATAGGTGGCGAGCGTCGCCACCAGCGTCTTGCCTTCGCCGGTGCGCATCTCGGCGATCTCGCCGCGATGGAGCACGATGCCGCCGATCATCTGCACGTCATAATGGCGCTGGCCGATGGTGCGCTTGGCCGCCTCGCGAACGGTGGCAAAGGCCTCGGGCAGCAGATCGTCGAGCGTGGCGCCGCCGGCCAGACGTTCGCGGAACTTCCGGGTCTGGTCGACCAGCTCCTCATCGCTCAGCGCGGAAATGGTGGGTTCGAACCCGTTGATGCGCTCGACGATCTTGCCCAGCGACTTGACGTAGCGATCGTTGGACGACCCGAAAATGGACTTGGCGATGGCGCCGAACATGGCGTGATCCTATTCCTGAACTGTGTGAAGATGATGAAAAGACTGACAACCGGCGCAAGGCACCGGGCAGGCGACGCGCAGCCGCAGGGCTCACGCGCGCGGGTGGTCGGGGCCCGAGGGCCGGGTGCTCAGTTGAGCCAGCTCTGCTTGAGTGCGAGGCGGGTGTGGAGACGCGGCGCGGGCGCCACGGCCTGCGGCGTCCCGAGCAGGGCCGCCGACGAAGCGCGCTGCTGCCATGCGGCGATGAACCGGCGCGCCTGAGTGACCGCGACCGATGCTTCCGGCTGCGCCGTCGCGAGCACCGCGCTCGCCTGAACCTGCGTCTGCGCGCGCACGGGCTGCCGCTCGCCCGACACAAAGCCGGTCAAGGACGCCAGAAGCGCGGACAGGAGGATCATGAACTGCAAGCGCGTGTCTCTCCGCAACGAGTGGGCCTCACATAGGGTGCGCGCCGCCATTCGTCCATCCTCTTCGGGCTTGCACCCGCACGTCAATCCGGCAACGCCCAGATAATCCGGCGCGAGATCGTCGAAACCTTAGGCACACCATCCGCATCACGCGCGGGCCAGTAGCGGGCGCGACGCAGGATCACGCCGCACGCAGCTTCATCCAGCACGGCATGGCCGCTGCTTTCAAGCACCCGACAATCGTGCAGCCGCCCCTCCGTATCGACGGTCCATTCGATGCGGACAGCGCCTTGCCAGTCATTGCGCAACGCCTCGGCGGGATAGTCATCCGGTGTGATCCACATGTGCGGATCGGAGGCGGGAACAGGATCGCCGGGGCGCGGGATAACGGCGAACACATCCTTCGGCGGCTTTTCGGTCGGGCTTTGTGCATTCAGGGTCGGCTCCGCATGCCTGTCGCCGGTCCAGCGCTCGATATAGCCCGCGATGGCGGAAAAGAACTCCCGATCGATCGACAAGCAAGCAACGAACAGGATCGCCAGGCTCATCAATAGGATGGCGCCGAGCGCGAGGGCACAATCCTGCCTCTTCCCCTGCATGAAGCTCCCCCTTTTCCTCACCCTAACGAAGGGAGCAGATCAGCGGAAGGGGCACCGCGGCAGCGCTCAGCCCTCCACTACGTCACGGCGGGGACAGAAACATCGACCAAAAGCGCCCCTAACAGGAATTGACCCCCGGCCAAATCGCGCTATCGCCCGGGCATGACCGATACATCGCCTCTCGCCACGCCCTTCCCTGCCCTGCCCGAGATTGCGGGCGTCACCCGCCGTGTCGCGCGGGCCGGCTACAAGGATTGGGGGCGCTGCGACCTCACGTATATCGAGCTTGCCGAGGGAACGGCGGTGGCGGGCGTCACCACGCGGAACCTGTGCTGCTCCAGCGAAGTGGAAATCTGCCGCGAGGGCATCAAGAACGGCCGGGCGCGGGCCATGGTGGTCAACGCCGGCAATGCCAATGCCTTCACCGGCTATCGCGGGCGCGAGGCGGTGGAGCAGATCATGACGCAGGTCGCCGCGCATCTGGGCTGCGCGCCCGGCGAGGTGTTCGTGAGTTCCACCGGCGTAATCGGCGTGCCTCTGCCCAAGGACAAGGCCCGCGACGGTCTGGCCGCCGCCATCATGGCCGAGCCCTGCTCCTGGCAGGCCGCGGCCGAGACGATCGGCACCACCGACACCTTCCCCAAAGGTGCTGCCGCCAGCGCGGTGATCGGCGAGGCACGCGTGCAGATCGCCGGCATCATCAAGGGCTCGGGCATGATCGCGCCAGACATGGCAACGATGCTGGGCTATATCTTCACCGATGCAGCCGTCGCGCCGAACCTGCTCCAGCAGATGCTCGACGAGGCGAACCGCCGCAGCTTCTCCTGCATCACCGTGGATGGCGACACCTCGACCAGCGATACCGTGCTCGTCTTCGCCACAGGCAAGGCCGGCAATGCACCGCTCACTAGCATGGAAAGCCCGGGCGCGGATGCCTTCCAGGCCGCGCTGACGGACGTGTGCACGCAGCTCGCCCACCTGGTCGTCAAGGATGGCGAGGGCGCGCAAAAGTTCGTCGAGATCGCCGTCACGGGCGCAGTGAACGACGAGAGCGCGCGTCGCATCGGCCTTTCCATCGCCAATTCGCCGCTGGTCAAGACCGCCATTGCCGGCGAGGATGCCAATTGGGGCCGCGTGGTGATGGCCGTGGGCAAGGCGGGCGAACCGGCCGATCGCGACCGGCTGGCCATTTCCTTCGGCGACACCCGTGTCGCGGCGGACGGATTCCCGGTCGAGGGCTATGACGAGGGCCCGGTGGCTGCGCATCTCAAGGGCCGCGAGATCCGTATCGGGGTAGACTTGGGCCTGGGCGACGGGCGCGCCACGGTGTGGACCTGCGACCTGACGCACGGCTACATCTCCATCAACGCCGACTATCGGAGCTGAACCGATGAGCGCTCTCTCCGCCTCTGTCGCCGCGCTGATGCGGGAGGTCGCCGCCCAGGTGGTCATCCCGCGCTACCGCAATCTCGCCGCTGAAGAGATTATCGAGAAGGCGAAGGACGAACTCGTCACCATCGCCGACCGCGAGGCGGAGGAGCGGCTCAACGAGGGGGTGGCACGACTGCTGCCCGAAGCGACGATCATCGGCGAGGAAGCGGTCTCGGCCGATCCCACAGTGCTGGATCGTGCCGGAAACGGTCTCAACTGGCTCATTGATCCCATTGATGGCACGTCCAATTTCGCCGCCGGCAAGCCGCCCTTCGGGCTGATGATCGCGCTGGTGGACGGCGGCATCGTGCAGGAAAGCTGGATGCTCGATCCGCTCACCGACCGGCTGTGCCATGCCGTGCGCGGCAAGGGCGCGGACGTGAACGGCGAGCGCGTGCAGGCGCGCAGCACCGGCGCTGCGTTGCCGGTGGCGGGGCTCTCGCTGCTGTTCGTGAACCCGGCCGACCGCGAGGCGGTGAAGGCGCGGGCGGAAGGCCGGCTGGAGATGGCCGACATCCCCCGCTGCGCCGCGGAGCAATATCCGCGCATCGTGCTGGGCGTACACGATCTCGCCATGTTCGAGCGCACGCTGCCCTGGGACCATGCCCCCGGTGCGCTGTTCGTCAACGAAGCGGGCGGCCGCGTGGCACGCCCCGACGGCACGCCCTATGTGATCGGTGTCGAGCCTGGCAAGGGCCTGCTCGCCGCCTGCTCCCCCGCTATGTGGGACCGCGCGGCGGCGATCCTCTACGGCTGAGGAACTTCTCCAGTTTCACCCTTCCACCCTGAGCTTGTCGAAGGACTCGCCCTCCGTCGACGCGTCCAAGTGAGAAGGGAGGCCGCACCCCTTGGGGCGACTTCGGCTCCAAGCTCCGGGCTTCTATGGGACATATCCAGTGGCAGGCGAGCACACACGGCGCATTGCCGGCCTTCGGCGTGCCTCCAAGTAAACCACTCATCCCGTCCACCGGCTTCCTGCTTGCGCGCGTGACTCCCCTGCCCCTATAGCTCGCGCATGGCCGACGATCTTTTCGGGGGCGCTCGCCCCGCCACTGCCGAAACCTATGATGCATCCGCGATCGAAGTGTTGGAGGGGCTGGAGCCCGTCCGGCGGCGGCCGGGCATGTATATCGGTGGCACGGACGAGCGCGCGCTGCACCATCTCGCCGCCGAAGTGCTCGACAATGCCATGGACGAGGCCGTTGCCGGCCATGCCACGCGCATCGAGGTGACGCTGCTGCCGGGCAATCGCCTCTCCGTCACAGACAATGGCCGCGGCATTCCGGTCGGTCCACATCCCAAATATCCGGACAAGTCGGCACTGGAAGTCATCTTCTCCATGCTTCACTCGGGCGGCAAATTCTCCGGCAAGGCCTATGAGACCTCCGGCGGCCTGCACGGCGTGGGCGTGAGCGTGGTCAACGCGCTGTCGGTGGAGACCGACGTGGAAGTGGCGCTCAACCGCGAACTGTTCCGTCAGCGTTTCTCGCGTGGCCATGCGCTGAGTCCACTGGAGAAAGTGGGCGCGGCGCCCAACCGGCGCGGCACCACGGTCAGCTTCGTGCCGGACAGTGAGATTTTCGGCGAACTCAGGTTCAAGCCCGGACGGCTCTATCGGCTGGCGCGCTCCAAGGCCTATCTCTTCGCCGGGGTCGAGATCCGCTGGAAATGCGATCCCTCGATCATCACCGACGACACGCCCGCCGAGGCGGTATTCCAGTTCCCCGGCGGCCTCGCGGACCATCTGCGCGAGCAGATCGGTGCCCGCGAGTGTGCGACCAGCGCGTTCTTCTCCGGCACGCAGGATTTCCCGGACGGCGCGGGCCGCGTGGAATGGGCGGTCGCCTGGCCGCTCTGGTCGGACGGCTCCACGAGCTGGTACTGCAACACCATTCCCACCCCCGACGGCGGCACCCATGAGCAGGGCCTGCGCGCGGCGCTCACGCGGGGTCTGCGCGCCTTTGGCGAACTGGTCGGCCAGAAGAAGGCCAAGGATATTCAGGCCGAGGACGTGATGAACGGCGCCGAGCTGATCCTCAGCGTCTTTATCCGCGAGCCCCAATTCCAGAGCCAGACCAAGGACCGACTCACCAGCCCCGAGGCGGCGCGGCTGGTCGAGAATGCCGTGCGCGACCATTTCGATCATTTCCTCTCCGGCCAGATGGACAGCGGCCGCGCGCTGCTCGGCCACATCCTGGAGCGGATGGACGAGCGGCTGCGGCGCCGCGCGGAAAAGGAAGTGAAGCGCAAGACCGCGACCAGTGGCCGCAAGCTGCGCCTGCCCGGCAAGCTCACCGATTGCTCCGCCGACGACCCCGAAGGCACGGAGCTGTTCATTGTCGAGGGTGACAGCGCCGGCGGCAGCGCCAAACAGGCGCGCGACCGCAAGACTCAGGCGATCCTGCCCATTCGCGGCAAGATCCTCAACGTCGCCTCGGCAACCTCCGCCAAGATCTTGGCGAACCAGGAGATTGCGGACCTCATCCAGGCCATTGGCTGCGGCACCCGCAAGGATTGCAACCCGGACAATCTGCGCTACGAACGCATTGTCATCATGACCGACGCGGACGTGGACGGCGCCCATATTGCCACGCTGCTGATGACGTTCTTCTTTCAGGAAATGCCCGACCTCGTCCGGCGCGGCCACCTCTACCTTGCCCAGCCGCCGCTCTATCGCCTGAGCTTCGGCGGCAAGAGCGTCTATGCCCGCGACGACGCGCACCGGATCGCGCTGCTGGAAGGCGAGCTCAAGGGCAGGAAGGTCGAGGTCAGCCGCTTCAAGGGTCTGGGCGAAATGAACCCGCAGCAACTGCGCGAGACCACCATGGACCCGGCTAAGCGCAGCCTCATCCGGATTACCCTCCCCGCCGACTATCAGGACCGCGCCGTGGTGAAGGATCTGGTCGACCGCCTGATGGGCACCAACCCTGCGCACCGCTTTGCCTTCATCCAGGAGAATGCCGCGCAGGTGGAGGAAGAGGCCATCGACGCCTGAGTCGATCGGGAACAGCGCCTTCTTCTTTTGTTGGCGAGGTCGCGCGGGTCGCTTACGCCAGCTTCAGCCGAAACAGGGCCGACAGTCACATGCGCCCGAGCGGGAGGATCCCCGGTCTGAACCGGCTGCGCTCAGCGGCGCGGTGACGGCAGGGTCATAGGCGCCCGACTTCTTCGTCCGGCCGTGCGGACCGACTGGTCATCGCTCTATCCCTATGACCGAGGCACAGATGCCGGGCGCAGCGTCATCCAGCCACGCCCGCTCACGTCGATCCCGGCAACGCTCAGCCTATCGGGCAGCCGTCCTTATTCTCTCAACGCAAGCGTGTCCTCGTTTAGCGCACGAAAACGCGGTTTCGCACCGGCGCTGCCGACGTGGGAGCGCAAACCAATCACCCCTTCAGCTTCTCATAGCGCTCGATGATCGCCCTCGCCTCGGCCACATGCATGGCCTCGATCATGCGGCCATCGTAGCGCTGGGCGCCGCCGGTATAGGCCTCCACGAGCGCGCGGGCCTGTTCGACAATCGTTTCCTTAGGCGAAAAGGCACCATTGGTGATGGCGATGTGACTGGGGTGGATGATCGATTTGCCGTCGAACCCCATTTGCCGGCCCTCCTCGCATTCGCGCGCGAGGCCGACCTGATCCTCCAGATGATTATAGACCCCGTCGAAGCAGGCAATGCCGCCCGCGCGCGCCGCCAGCACGATGGACTGGAGCGCCAGCGAGATGGCACTGCGCGGCGCGTCGGGGGGCACGCCCAGGCCGCGACGCAGATCGTTGGTGCCGGCGACCAGAGCCATCACGCCCGGTTCGCGCGCGATCCGCTGCGCATTGACGATACCCGCCGGTGTCTCGATCATGGCGATCAACGGGCGCTGCGTCACCAGATGCACATCATGGGCCTGGCGGGCTTCACTCACTTTGGGCACCATCACATATTGCGGCGCCGCCGCGCGTACGGCCACCATGTCCGGCCCGTGATCGTCGCAGCCATCGCCGTTGATCCGGATAGCGCAAGGCTTGCCGTTGAAGCCCGCCCGCACCGCATCCACCGCAGCCCGGCGCGCCGCTTCCCGCTCCCCCGGGACGACGCTGTCCTCCAGGTCGAGGATCACGAAATCGCAATCCAGGTCGCGCGCCTTCTCGATCGCGCGGGGGCGTGAGGCAGGGACGAACAGCATCGTGCGGACCATCTGGAGCGGCACATGCGGCCGTGTGGCGTCATGTCCCTTGTGCCGTTCCGCCGCTGCCTTCGCCATTCGTGCGTCTCCCTCTCATGCCCAAATTCGAGATTGCCCTTTCGCCGCTCGGGCCGGGGGGGCATAATGGCTGCAATACTAACGCCACAACAAGCGGGAGACCACTGCCATGGAACTGATTACCTTCGCGGTTTTTGTCTTGGTCCTGGTGGTGCTTTATCTCTTTGCCAGCGTGAAGATCGTGCGACAGGGCTATCGCTACACCATCGAGCGCTTCGGCCAGTTCACGCAGGTGGCGACACCTGGCTTCAATCTCTATCCTGCCTTCATTTACCGCGTTGGCCGCAAAATCAACATGATGGAGCAGGTTATTGACGTACCGAGTCAAGAAATCATCACCAAGGACAACGCCATGGTATCGGTGGATGGCGTGGTGTTCTTTCAGGTGCTGGATGCGGCCAAGGCCGCTTATGAGGTGAGCAATCTCAGCCTCGCCCTACTCCAGCTTTCCACCACCAACCTGCGCACGGTGATGGGGTCGATGGATCTGGACGAGACGCTCTCCAAGCGGGACGAAATCAACGCCCGGCTGCTCAGCGTGGTCGATCACGCCACCAATGCGTGGGGCGTGAAGATCACACGCGTGGAGATCAAGGACATCCGCCCGCCGCAGGACATCGTCAACGCCATGGCCCGGCAGATGAAGGCCGAGCGCGAGAAGCGGGCCAACATCCTGGAAGCCGAGGGCCTCAAGAGCGCCGAGGTGCTGCGTGCCGAAGGGCAGAAGCAATCGCAGATCCTGGAAGCCGAGGGGCGGCGCGAGGCGGCTTTTCGCGACGCCGAGGCCCGCGAGCGCGCCGCAGAGGCCGAAGCGAAGGCAACGACGCTGGTGAGCGAGGCCATCGCCACCGGCAACAGCCAAGCGATCAACTATTTCGTGGCGCAGAAATATGTAGAGGCGGTCAGCCAGTTCGCCAGCTCGCCCAATGCCAAGACCATCCTCTTCCCGGTCGAGGCCACACAGCTCATCGGCACGCTGGGCGGCATCGGTAAGCTGGCGCGCGAGGCTCTGGGCGATGACGGTGACGCGTCGGCTCGCCCTGCCCCCGCAGCCGGTATGACCGCGTCACCCACGCTGCCGCGGACCAAGGGCCTGTGATCGGCGATTTTCTCGGTGGCATGAGTCCCCCGCTATTGTGGGGCAC
>DASRXY010000131.1:0-13282 GCA_035654035.1 Sphingobium sp.
CCAGCACCAGCGCGTCGCGATCGAGGATGGTCACATCCGCGCCGAGGCCCGCCGCCGTCAGCGCCGCATTGAAGCCCACCGTGCCGCCGCCGATCACCACCACTCGGGCCGGCAGCACACCGGGGACACCGCCCAGCAGCACGCCGCGCCCGCCATGCGCCGTCTCCAGCGCCGTCGCGCCGGCCTGGATGGCCATGCGTCCGGCGACCTGACTCATCGGTCGCAGCAGCGGCAGGCCGCCCTGCGCATCCGTCACCGTCTCATAGGCAACGCAGACGGCGCCCGATTTGACGAGGTCGGCGGTCTGCGCGGCATCGGGCGCGAGGTGGAGATAGGCATAGAGGATCTGGCCGGGGCGCAGCAGAGTGCGCTCGGGCGCTTGCAGTTCCTTGACCTTCACGATCATCCCGGCTGCCGCGAACACATCCGCCGCGCTCGGGGCTACGCGGGCGCCGGCCGCCTCGTAATCGGCGTCCCGCGCGCCGATGCCCAGCCCGGCGCCGGTCTCGACCAACACCTCATGCCCGTGGGCGCGCAGTTCCTGCACGCTTTCGGGGGTCAGACCCACGCGATATTCGTGCGTCTTGATCTCCTTGACCGTGCCGACAATCATGATGGCTCGCTTCCTTCGGTTGAAAAATTGCTCTTAGCGAACCGCGCTGGGCGCGTTAGGGCCCGCCCGTCAAGGATCAAAACAGGGAAAGATCAGAAGATGATCGGCCGCGCCCGCGCTCTCGCCATGCTCGAACGCTATTATGACGCCTTCAACCGGGGCGACCGGGAGGCGATGCTTGCCTGCCTGACGGACGGCGTCGCGCACGATATCAACCAGGGCGGCCGGCAGACGGGCAAGGCCGCGTTCCGCGCGTTCCTCGCGCATATGGACCGCTGCTATGGCGAGCAGCTCACTGATATTGCCCTCATGGCCAATGACGCGGGCACGCGCGCGGCGGCGGAGTTTACCGTGCACGGCCGCTATCTCGCCGATGATGAGGGCCTGCCGCCGGCGCGGGGACAGAGCTATGTGCTGCCCGCCGGCGCCTTTTTCGAACTGGAGGACGGCCTCATCGCGCGCGTGAGCGTCTATTATAATCTCGCCGACTGGATCGCGCAGGTGGACGCCGCATGAGCGGCCTGCGGCTCGAGACGCTGAGCGATCCCGCCGCGCGGGTTGCCGCGCTGCCGGATCTGGCGCGCCTGCGCATCGCCGTGTTCCGCGAGTGGCCCTATCTCTATGACGGCTCGCTCGATTATGAGGAGCGCTATCTCGCGCATTTTCTCACCGAGCCCGACGCCGTGCTCGTCGTGGCGCGCGACGGTGCGGCCATTGTCGGCGCTGCCACCGCCTCGCCCATGGCGGGACAGGAAGAAATGCTGCGCCGGCCGTTCGAGGCCGCCGGCCATGACGTCACGCGGCTCTTCTATTTCGGCGAATCCGTGTTGCTGCCCGCCTATCGCGGCCGGGGCATCGGCCATGCCTTCTTCGACCATCGCGAGGCCGGCGCGCGCGCGGCGGGTGCGGGCGCGGCCTGCTTCTGCGGCGTGCTTCGTCCCGCCGACCATCCGCTGCGCCCCTCCGGCGCGCGCGATCTTGGCCCTTTCTGGCGGGCGCGGGGCTACGCGCCGGCGGAAGGCGTGATCGCGCACTATGATTGGAAGGACATCGATCAGGCCGCCGAGACGCGCCATCCCATGCAATTCTGGCACCGCACGCTCTAAGGCCCGCATATGACCGCCTTCACGCTCGCCCTCGCCCAATATCCGATCGAACGGCTCGCCAGCTTCGACGCCTGGGAGGCCAAGATCGCACGCTGGGTCGCGGAGGCGGCCGCGCAGGGCGCCCGGCTGCTCGTCTTCCCCGAATATGCGCCCATGGAGCTCGCCTCGCTCGACCCGGCCAGCATGGGCGATCTGGCCGGCTCGCTGCGCTTCGTGGCCGACCTGCGCGCGCGCATCGACGCGCATCATGCCGCGCTCACCCGGCGCCATGACGTCCACATCCTCGCGGGCAGCCTGCCCTGCCCGCTCGACGACGGGCGGGTGGTGAACCGCGCCCGGCTCTTTACGCCCAATGGCAAAAGCGGCCATCAGGACAAGATCGTGATGACGCGCTTCGAGCGCGAGCGCTGGCATATCGACGGCGGCGACCGAGTACGCGTGTTCGAGACGACGCTGGGGCGGATCGGCGTTTCGATCTGCTATGATGTGGAATTCCCGCTGATCGCGCGCTCGCAGGTGGAAGCCGGCGCCACGCTCATTCTGGCGCCCTCCTGCACCGATTCGCTCCAGGGCTATTGGCGTGTGCGCATCGGCGCGCAGGCGCGGGCGCTGGAGGGGCAATGCTTCGTGGGCCATGCGCCGACCGTGGGCATGGCGCCCTGGTCGCCAGTGGTGGACGAGAATTATGGCGCCGCCGGTCTCTATGGGCCGCCGGATAGCGATGCGCCGGACCATGGCGTGCTGGCGCTGGGCGCACTTGGCAGCGGTCAGTGGCTCTACGCCTCGGTCGATCCCGCCCGCGTTCCGCGCTGGCGGACGGACGGGGCGGTCCGGCCGCACGCCCATTGGGCCGAGCAGACGCCCGGCGGGGCGCCGCTCGACCTCGAATGCGAACTCGTCGACCTGCGCTCGCCTTAGAACAGCTTGCGGAAACCGATGCTGACCGTGCGGCCGGTCCGATCCAGGAACGCGGCCTGATAGGCATAAGGTGTAGCGCCCGTCGCATCCGTCACTTTCTGGCGGGCATCGAAGAGGTTGTTGACGCCGACAGTCAGCCGCGCCCCACGCAGGAAAGGCACTTTCTCGACCAGTTTGGGCTGCTGCTGGAAGTTCATGAACAGGCGCAAATTGACTGTCGCCAGGCTCGCGAACCGCAGGTCTGAGGCGGCGCTGCCGCTTGAGCCGACGCTGCGTGTCGCGCTCTTCCAGTTGGCGAACATGCGAAAGCCGATGCCGCTCTGCGTATAGCCGCCCTGAAGCTGGAGCTGGTGACGCGAGGGACCGGCGCCGCCGCCCAGCGTGCCGCCATTGAGCTGATCGATCACGGGGAGCGTGGGCGCGAGCTGCGTCGTGCTGTCCAGCACCCAGGTGTGATAGAACGCCGCGTTGATGCGGCCGCCGCGCTGATTGCCGCCGCGGTTGCCCCCAAAGCCGCCGAAGCTGCCGGGAGGGCCGCGAAATGCGCCCGGACCACCGGGACCGCGCGGACCGCCGGAGAACGGCGCGCCGGGCGGCGGCCCCCCTTGCTCCGGGCGATTGCCGGTTACGACGACCGCCTGCCCACTCTGGCCCTGCGCGGCAGGTGTATCGCCACTCTGCGGCTGCTGCCCGGCAGCCTGCGGTGTTGCCTGGTTCTGCGCACCTTGGGCTGCGCTATTCTGCCCCTGCCCCTGCCCCTGACCGAAGCGCGCCGCGACTTCGGGCGGGATGCGGCCGCTGGCAATGCCTTCCTGTATGCGGCGGCGGCCCACTTCCTGGAAGGCCTCGATCTCGCGCTGCGGGGTCTTGAGCTGCTTGGTGAAATTGACGCCCCAACGGATCTGCGTGGACTTCTGCCGGCCGATGTTGATCGGTCGCATGTCGATTTGCGTCAGGCGTCCGACCGTCTGACTGGCATCGTCCGGATCGTTGGGATCCAGCGCCGCGCGCACGAAGCGGTCGGCAAAGGCGGTCTGGGTCGCCAGCGTGACGCCCGGCATGGCCGTGATGCCGCCGGTCGTGCGGTTTTGGGACAGGTCCACCGTGAGGTTGAGCTGCGGGTCCTTGAGCGGCGACATGGCCATGCCGATCCGGAAGCTCTGCACCTCCGCCTTATCCAGATTGGGATTGCCCCCGGAAATGGTGATCACGTCGACCGTCTCACCGCGCAGATAGTCGAACACCGGCACGTTGAAGGTCGTGATCGCCGCATCGCCCAATTGCTGCGGCGTCGGTGCGGTCTGCTTGTTGGTGAAGTTGCCCGTGAAGCTCAAGATACGCGTTGGCTGCCAGTTGAAGCCCATGCCGTAGCTGTGGACGCTCCCCGCATCCGACATCCGGTCGAGCCCGCCATTCAGATTGAGCGAGAGATTGCCGATGGTGTCGGACAGCGGCGTGCCGCGTCCCGCGATGGGAATGGAGAGGTTGACCGAGCCGCCGCCCACGTCGCGGCGCACACGGGACGGCGTGGCGACGAGATCGCGCGTGCGCGTGGAGCGGAAGGTCGATGTCGAACCGCTCAGATGTGCGGTGAGCGAGACGTCGCCGGCCGGCAGCGTGGCGAGCGAGCTGTTGTAGAGCAGGTCCAGCGTCGCCGTATCGGTATAGCTGCGCGCGACGTCCGCGGCGGGCGTGACGAGGAACTGCGCCGTGGGATCGTTGCTCGCCAGCGCCGAGGGGTCGCCCGCCGCCACGGCATCGGCATAGTCCAGCAGGTTGAAAGGCCGGTCCGAGATGGTGCGCGAATAGCTGTGGTCGTAATTGCCGGTCAGGGAGATCTGCCCGCTGGCGTGATCGCGCGCCACGCTGAAGCCCAGATGGCCGCTCAGCCGATTTGCATTGCGCTCGAGCGCCCCGACATTGCCGGCACTCGGCCCCATATAAGGCTCCAGCCCGAACGGCACGGCGCGGCCGATGGCGCTGTCGGTCTGCTCGGTGACGAGTTCGCCGTTGACCGAAGCGCCGAGCCGATCCACGAGGGGCATGTAATAGGTGCCGTTGAGCGTGAGCTTCTGGCTGCCGGAGACGAGTGTGCGATAGGCCGAATCCGGGCCGTCCAGGCCGCGTTCGGATTCATAGAGGCTCTGCTGGCCTTCCACCTCCGCGCCCAGGTTGAGCCGCCGACCGTTGCGGATCGACAGGAATCCCAGTTCCCCCTCCAGATTGGCCGCACCGCCCGCAGTCGGCATGCGGCCGTCCAGCTCCACCGTGACAGCGCGGAACCGCTCGCGCAGCACGAAGTTGATGACCTTCTGGTCGGCCCCATAGCCATAGCGCAGGCCCACCTCCTCCGGCAGCACATCGACACGCTGGATCGCCTCCGAAGGGAGGCTGGCGATCTCGCGCGGGCTGGACATGCGGCGACCTTCCAGCAGCATGACCGGCGGACGGCCGCTGGCGCTCTGTACCTGCGGGCCCAGTTCGGTGAGCAGGTCGTTGATGCTGCTGACGCCCAGCGCGCGGATGTCGCCGGCATCATATTGCTCCAGCGGCTTGATATCACCGACCGCCGCCCCCCGTTCACGCGCGGCCGTGACGACGATGGCGCCGTCCTCCTCATCCAGAAATGCGTTTTCCTCATCCTGCTCGTCGTCAAGAGAGGCCTGCTGCTGCGTTGTCGGGGGAGGTGCCGGCGGCTCCGTCTGCGCGCGGGCGGGCGCGGACGCGAGGGCAATGGGTGAAGAGGCGGCGAGCAACGCCAGCCAGAGAGAGTTATGCGCAGTCATAAGGCCTCTGGACCCGTCCAATCTGAAGAACATGTGAGAGCTAGCAAGGCGATCCTGTCGCAATGCTGACTAGGCTCTTTGATGAATGACTCTGAGCGGCTTATGTCAGCTTTGACATGATCGTCAAAAAGGCGTGCGGCGACATTGCCGCGCGCGGCGGAACATGCTCTATCCCTTCAGGGCACCGGCCATGATTGGCCGTAACGCAGAAACGAGAGAATGACGGAAGGGGATGAACGTGACGCTGGCAATCGAAGACAGGCTCGGTCTGCAGGATCTCATCGCGAACTATAGCTGGGCGCTGGATACGGGCGACGTGGACGCGCTGGTCGCCTGCTTCACGCCGGACGCGCGCATGATCGAGGAAGTGTTCGAGGATCCCGATATCTGGGAGGGCCATGCCGGCATCCGCGGGATCGCCGAGCATTATCGCAATGCACCGGGCTTTCCGGGCCGCCAGCACCATGTGACGCAGACGCAGTTCATGCCGCAAGACGATGGATCGGTGAAAATGCGCTCCTTCGCTTTCGTCACCGAATGCGAGGGCGAGCCACCCTATCTGCTGCGCTTCACCGGCTGGTATGAGGATCATGCCGTGAAGGGCGAGGATGGCCAGTGGCGGTTCTTCCGCCGCACCGTGCGCCTGTGGGACGGCGAAGTACTCAAGAACTTCCCCGGCCGGGGTGAATGGGTGCCGCGCAAGCGCCCCCCTTCCCTCATCATCAAGCGCTGAGGCGGAGGCGGCGATGTCCACGCCGGTTCCGCCGTTCACGCAGGACCGCTACCGCGCCTATCTCGCCGCCTTCAACAAGCCCGATCACGATACGCTGTTCCGCGATTTCTTCGCCCCGGATGTCACGTTGGTGACGCTGGGCAATGTGCTGCGCGGCGAGGCAGGCATCCGCACCTTCTACGGCTATTTCCACAGCTGCGTGCGCGAGCACATCGACCTCATTGCCTTCTATCCCTGCCCCGGCGGCGCGTGGGCGCATGTCGCGATGCGGCTGGAGGCGTTCGAGGCCCTGACGCAGGAGGGGCTGGAGGCCATCGGCATCACCGGCATGCCGGCCATTCCCAAGGGTTTGGCCTATGAGAACGAGATGTTCATCCATTATGCGCTCGACGCGAACAATCGCCTGACGCTGCTGCGCTGCGCCGAATATGTCCCGCCGCGCGAGTCGATCTGAAGATCAGAAGGGGAAGAAGGCCTGGATCGCGAGGATGGCGACAGCGCCGGTGATGAAGTTGAGCGGTAGCCCCACCCGCACGAAATCCATGTAGCGATAGCCGCCCATCTGGTAGACGATCACGTTTGTCTGGTAGCCGAACGGTGTAGCAAAAGCCGCGCTGGCGGCCATCATCACCGCGACAAGGAAGGGGCGCGGGCTTACCCCCAGGCTCTCCGCGAGCGCCACCGCAATGGGCGTCACCAGCACCGCCACGGTGGCATTGGACAGCAGCTCGGTCAGAACCATGGTGATGAGATAGAGCACGATCAGCGCCACCAGGGGGCTGAGGCCATGGACTTTGGCGATGAGCACGCTTGAGGCGGCATCCGCCAGCCCGCTCACTTCCAGCGCAATGCCGATCACCACCATGCCGGCGATCAGAATCAGGATTTCCGGCTTGAGGCCGCGATAGGCTTCGTCCGCGCTGATGACGCGCAACAGGATGAGCAGCACCGCGCCGCTCAGCGCCGTCGCGGCGATGGGTGCGACGTTGAGCGCGGCGAGCGCAATGGCGCCGGCGAACACGGCAAAGGCAGTGATCGCCTTGGCGGGACGCAGCGGCCGCTTTTCCGCGAACAGGCTGGCATCGCCCACCTGGGCATTGGCAATATCCACCGTGCTGACCGGGTCGGGCTCGGTCTCGCGCTCTTCCTGCGCGCCGGCGGCAAGCAGGCGATTGCTGACGAGGAACAGATAGAGCCCGCCCGCCAGCGCCATCGGCACGCCCACCGGCGTAATCTCGAAGATACCGAAGCGCGCCTGCCCCGCCACGCTCGCCATGTCGTCGACGAGCAGGTTGGTCGAGGTGCCGATGAGCGTACAGCAGCCGGTGAGCACGGTGATGTAGGAGAGCGGCATCAAGTAGCGCTTGGGCGACTGCTTGAGCGCCAGCGCCACGTCGCGCAGCACCGGTGCGCCCAGCACGACGATGGGCGTCGAATTGAGGAAGCAGGAGACCCCGCCGATCATGGTGAGCAGCAGCCAGATGCCCTTGGCGCCCATGCGCTGGCAGAGACTGACGCCCAGCGCAATGGCGCGATCAAGCAGACCGGAGAGCTCCAGCGCATAGGCAATCACGAACAGGGAGGCGAGCGCGATGATGGCGGGGCTTGCAAAGGCGCCCTGCACGTCGACGGGGCGCACCACGCCGGTCATCAGCAGCAGGGCCGCGCCGGAGAGCGCCACCACATCGGCGCGCAGCTTGTCCCAGATCAGCAGACCGATCACGGCCGCCAGGACCAGCAGAGTGAGACCTTGATCGATCGTCATAACGCGCGTGACTCACTGGAGCCGGGCCTGTTGTCAATGTCTTGGCGACTTATCGCGGTTAAGGACTGGAGCAATCGGGAAGATTTGCTATCAAGCTGCCATGCATGAACCGAGCCTCAGGTCCAGCCGTCTTGCCATTGCGGGCGGTCTTGCCGTGGCCGTCGCGGTTGCCGGGGCGGGCTTCTTTCTCGGCCGCGTGACCTCGCCTGCACCGCCGCCGCCCGCGCCCGCTGCCGCCGCGCCATCCGTGCCGACACCGCCCCTGCCCGAACTCAAGGCGCCCCGCGCGCTTGGCCGCGCCGATCTGATTTCGCTGGGAAGCCGCGCCGCGGACGCGGTCACGTCCGGCCGTCCCCTGCCTGCGGACATCATCGCCGCGGCCGGGCGGCGCTTCGATGTCGTGCTGCCCTTTGGCTGCGACGGGCCCGCGCCCGAAGGCAGCAGCCTGCCGCTGCGCTGGCGCTACGAGGCCGACAAGCAGACGCTGCGCATCCACGTCGCCGCCACTCGCTGGACTACGAGCGACTGGGGCCTCGCCCCGACAAGCGGTGCCGAGCCGCAGATGGAGGGTTTTTGGGTGAGCCGGCCGTGGTCCTCGGCCGAGCAGTGCCCGCAGGCGCGCGGGCAGGCCGCCGTCACCAGCGCGCAGCCGGTCACGCTGCCGGGTCAGACTTTGGCGCTGGCAGAAGTCTTGCCGGAAGGCCAGCGCCGCGCCAGCCGCCCCTACGAGACCGTGCAACTGCTCCCGCCCGAGCGCTTTTCGGCCGCCCAGGGCTTTCGCCTGCGGGTGACCGGCCATATCGAAAAGCTGCCGGACGCCGAGGCGGTGCAGTGCATCCAACCCGCCGGCATCGAGCAGCGGCCGCTCTGCGTCATCGGCGTGTCCTTCGACGATGTCCGCATCGAAAACCCGCTGGACGGGAAGATCCTCGCCACCTGGTCCATCGCAAGAACGCCGCGCACCGCGCCCTGAGGGAAACTCCGAGGCAGGCGCGCGGTCCAGCGTGACCGCCTGGAGGCCGGCAGGCACCGAAGCGTCGTTTCCCTGCTGAAGGCCTCTCCCGCCGTAATCTTCCGCCAAGCCATTGGGTTGAGCCCCGATCTGCGCTGCCACCCCCTTCCGTGAGGTGGAATGAGGCGCGGACCGTGCCGATTGCAGGATGGTTTAAGCGTTCCGGCAGAGAGGCCGACGGTTCAATGCCCCTCCACCTTCCGGAACTCTGCCAACGCAGTGCGAGCAGAGCCACTTGCCCCGATCCACGCCCCATGACGCCTGGAACGTGCATCGGAAGAGATGAGCCGGCGCCTCTGCGCGGGTCCATCTGCCGCGCGGATCATCGTCAATGGTGACTGCTCGTGGGAGGAATGGCGCACCCGGAACGATTCGAACGTCCGACCCTCAGATTCGTAGTCTGATGCTCTATCCAGCTGAGCTACGGGTGCATTACCATGTCGTCCTGCGGGGCGTGGCCGCCGCGGGAGAGGCGCAGATAGTCTCGCCTGCCCGCGGAAGCAACCCCTTTTTTGCCTCGCGCGTTCCTTATTTCGCGCGGGCCGCCAAGGCGGACTGCGCAGCGGCGAGGCGGGCGATCGGCACGCGGTAGGGCGAGGCGCTGACATAGTCGAGACCGGCCTGTTCGCAGAAAGCAATGCTGGCCGGATCACCGCCATGCTCGCCGCAAATGCCGAGCTTGATGCCGGGGCGCGAGGCCCTGCCCCGCTCCACCGCGATCTCGATGAGCTGGCCCACGCCGGCGGTATCGAGGCTCACAAAGGGATCGCGCGCGAAAATGCCCTTGTCGACATATTGGGTGAGGAACCGCCCGGCATCGTCGCGGCTGATGCCGATGGTGGTCTGCGTAAGATCGTTGGTGCCGAAGGAGAAGAACTCGCCCACCTGAGCAATCTCGCCGGCCATCAACGCCGCCCGCGGCAGTTCGATCATCGTGCCGACCATATAGGCGATGCGCGCGCCGCGCTCCTCAAACACCTTGGCGGCCGTCTCGTCGACCACGGCCTTCATCAGCTCCAGCTCGCGCGGGGTGGCGACCAGCGGGATCATGACTTCCGGGATCGGCGCCTCGCCGCTCGCCGCCGCCACGTCCAGCGCCGCCTCGAAGATGGCACGCGCCTGCATCTCGTAGATTTCCGGGAAGGTAATGCCGAGACGACAGCCGCGATGGCCGAGCATGGGGTTGAACTCGTGCAGCTCCAGCGCCCGGCGCTTGAGCACGTCCACGCCCACCCCTGCCGCCTTGGCGACTTCGGCGAACTCGCTGCCTTCATGCGGCAGGAATTCGTGCAGGGGCGGATCGAGCAGGCGGATGGTGACGGGCAGGCCGGCCATCTCCTTGAAGATCGCCGCGAAATCGGCGCGCTGCTCGGGGAGCAGCTTGGCGAGCGCCGCGCGGCGGCCCTTCTCGCTGTCGGCCAAAATCATCTGGCGCACGGCGGTGATCCGCGCCTCGTCGAAGAACATATGCTCGGTGCGGCACAGGCCCACGCCTTCCGCACCGAACTCCCGCGCGGTGCGGCAATCCTGCGGCGTCTCGGCATTGGCGCGTACCTTCAGGCGCCGCGCTTCGTCCGCCCATTCCATGAGCGTGCCGAAATCGCCGGCCAGCTCGGGTTGCACGGTCGGCACCTGGCCGGCCATCACTTCGCCGCTCGCGCCATCGATGGTGATGATGTCGCCCTCTGCGAAGCTGCGGCCACCCACGCTCAAGGTGCGGGCGGCGCTGTCGATGGCAAGATTGCCCGCGCCCGAGACACAGGGTCGGCCCATACCGCGCGCCACCACGGCCGCGTGGCTGGTCATGCCGCCGCGGGCCGTCAGGATGCCGCGCGCCGCGTGCATGCCGTGAATATCCTCCGGGCTCGTCTCGATGCGCACCAGGATCACCGCCTCGCCCAGCTCGGCGCGCTGCTGCGCGGTCTCGGCATCGAACACGATCTGGCCGGAGGCGGCGCCGGGGCTCGCCGGCAGGCCGCGCGCGATGACGTCGCGCGCGGCCTTGGGGTCGAGCGTGGGGTGGAGCAGCTGGTCGAGCGCAGCGGGATCAACGCGCATCACCGCTTCCTCGCGGCTGATGAGCCCCTCGTTCGCCATGTCCACCGCGATCTTGAGCGCGGCCTTGGCGGTGCGTTTGCCTGAGCGGGTCTGGAGCATCCAGAGCTTGCCCTGCTGCACCGTGAACTCGATATCCTGCATGTCCCGATAATGGGTCTCCAGGATCTCGAACACCTTGGCCAGCTCGGCGAAGGTCTGCGGCATCGCCTCTTCCATGCTGAGCGGCTTGGCATTCGCGCGCTCGCGGGCGGCTTTGGTCAGATATTGCGGCGTGCGGATGCCCGCCACCACGTCTTCGCCCTGCGCATTGATGAGATACTCGCCATAATAGGCATTCTCACCCGTTGCCGGGTCGCGGGTGAACGCGACGCCCGTCGCCGACGTCTCGCCCATATTACCGAACACCATGGCCTGCACGTTGACGGCCGTGCCCCAGTCGCCGGGGATATTATTGAGGCGGCGATAGACCTTGGCGCGCTCAGCCTGCCAGCTCCCGAACACCGCACCGATCGCGCCCCAGAGCTGCTCGTTCACGTCCTGCGGGAAGTCCCTGCCCCACGCCTTGCGTACAATGCTCTTATATTCCGCGACGAGGGCCCGCCAGTCGTCGGCCTCGAGCTCGGTATCGAGAAAGGCCCCCTTGTCTTCCTTGGCGATCTCCAGCGCTTCCTCGAAAGCGCCATGATCGAGGCCGAGCACCACGTCGGAATACATCTGGATGAAGCGGCGATAGCTGTCCCAGGCGAAGCGCGCATCGCCGGAGACGGCGGCCAGCCCCTCGACGGTCGCATCGTTGAGGCCGAGATTGAGCACCGTGTCCATCATGCCGGGCATGGACACCCGCGCGCCGGAACGGACCGAGACCAGCAGCGGATCGGCCGTGTCGCCGAAGCGCTTGCCGGTCACCGCCTGGATATGGGCGATGCCATCGGCCACTTCCGCCTTCAGGCTCTCAGGATAGTTCTCACCCTCTTCATAATAGCGGGTGCACATTTGCGTCGTGATCGTGAACCCGGGAGGCACAGGCAGGCCGATCGCCGCCATCCCGTCCAGGTTCGCGCCTTTGCCGCCCAGGAGGTTCTTGTCTCCCTTGCCGCCGTCATTCACGCCACCGCCGAAGCGATAGACATATTTGGTCATCGTCCCGTTCCCATCCTGCACTGATTGACCCTGGGCGACCTGTGGCCTGTTGTCCTGTCTTGGCTTCCTCTCGGACGGGGAAGCCTAATTCTCGTTACCCCTCGATCTTCGAGAAGTCGGCGACTTTGTGCACCGCAGCGCGAATGCGGGTCAAGAGTGTGAGTCGGCTTTCACGTTTAACCGGATCGGCATCGTTGACCGTCACCTGGTCGAAAAAGGCGTCGATGGGCGCGCGCAGCGAGGCGAGCGCGGCCATGGCGCCGCCGAAATCCTCCGCTGCAACGGCAGCCTCGGCGCGCGGCTCGGCGGCATCGAGTGTGGCGATCAGTGCCGCCTCGGCCGGCTCGGGCGCATAATGGGCCGCCGAGCGCGCCTCATGCACGCGGATCGCCTCGGCCACATCGGGATCATCGACGCCCGCCAGCGGATCTTCCTCGCCGGTGTGCCCGTCGGAAATGACATGCTCGGCCCGGTTCTCCTTCTTGAGGATATTGGCCGCGCGCTTGTACCCCGCGAGCAGATTGGCGCCATCCTCGGTACCGATGAACGCCTGGAGCGCATGGACACGAGCGAGCAGGCGGACGAGATCATCCTCGCCGCCCAGCGCGAAGACGGCGTCGATGAGGTCGTGACGAACGCCCGCCTCGCGCTGCTGGACTTTCAGGCGATCGGCAATGAAGTCCCGAACATCTTTCATAAATACACGGCGAAACTGCTCCAAAATTTCATTGCGAACAGTATCAGCTGGAGGGAGCGTCGGCCGTTCGTCTGACAGTCCTTGGGCGCGCGCGAAATTTCGAGCTTCGGCCAGCCACGCTACGAGCCGCCCCCGCAATCCATTTTCCAACGTGATTGCAAGAATTCCCAGCGCGGCTCGCCTCAGCGCAAATGGATCTTTGGATCCAGTCGGCTTCATATCCTTCATAAAGAAGCCTGCGATTGTATCCAGCTTGTCCGCCAGCGAGACGGCCACCGTCACCGGCGCGGTCGGCACTTCATCGCCCTGCCCCACGGGCTTGTAATGGTCGCGGATCGCGTCGGCCACGGCGGCGGGCAGGCCTTCCTCGCGGGCATAATAGCCGCCCATCAGACCCTGGAGTTCGGGGAATTCACCGACCATCTCGGTGACGAGATCGGCCTTGCAGAGCTCG
>DASRXY010000132.1:0-2768 GCA_035654035.1 Sphingobium sp.
ATAGCCCAGGCCCAGCACAGCCCGGCGATACATGGGCAGGCCCGTGATATCCACGCCTTCCAGCATCACCCGGCCCGAATCCGGCTTCACCAGGCCCATGATGGAATAAAAGCAGGTCGTCTTGCCCGCGCCATTGGGGCCGAGCAGGCCGACCACCTCGCCATGCCCGACTTCCAGGCTCACATCGGCCAGCACCACACGCTTGTCGTAGCTCTTGGCGATGGAGATCACCTGCAGTCGATGCTCGCCTGGCGCCTGCGCCGCGTCCTGGGCACGCGAGGGGGCTGCGACGTCGTTCATGCGGTTCAGATCCTCATCTCGCCTGGGGCCATGCTGCAAAAGGCTTGCTCGCAAATTCCCGCGCCTATCGCAATCGCCAATTGGCAGGAATATTGCATGTTTTGCGTCAGGCCGTGGCCGATGGGCGGCAGCCCCAGCCTGCCCCGTCAGTTGCCGTCCGATTGACGCACCTTGAACGTTCCGGAGACGCGGCCATTGCCGTCCGTCGTCGTGCCCGGCGCGGCGCCGGCGGCATTCCCGTCCACGCTGGCGCGGCCGCTGACCAGATCGATCACCAGCCGCGATCCGCTGAGGCGATTAGCGCCCTGGCTGAGCTGGACATGGCCGATCAGGGTAATGAGCTTGCGATTGAGATCGTAGATGGCAACATCGCCGCTCGCCCGCTCGTTGCCGCGCGTGAGCGTCACGCCGCCCGATGCGTCCAGCCGGTCGATCTCCACACCGCCATTGTCGTGATAGGCGACGGTAAGGCGCGCGGCGCTCAAGTTGAGCCCGGCCTGACGCACCTGCACATTGCCCACCACCACCACGCGGTCGGCACGGTCCTGCACCTCGATATGGTCGGCGGAGAAATCGACCGGCGCACTGGTGTCGTGCCCGCGCAGCATCTGCGCCCGCGCATCGGCCTCGGGCCAGGCGAGCGCAGCGCTCAAGGCGCCGGCCAGAGCAAGCGCGGACAGGCAAAGGGAGGGCGAGAAACGCGGCATCTAGCGCCCTTTGCGGCCAAATTGCTCGATGCGCAAGGTGGCGCGGCCACTGAGCGAGACAGTGTGCTTGTCCAGATCAGCGCTCAGATGGTCGGCGCTGAACGTGCCGGTGGGCATGCGCCCTTCCACCGCGCCCCGGCTGTACAGCGTGCGATTGTCGAGCCGAATGTCCACGTCGCGCGTCACCAGCCGGTAGCCATTGGCGCTTTCGAAGCGAATCGGGCCCTCCACCGTCACCTGCTCCTTCTCCATGTCGTAGGCGCCCTTCTGCGCAGTGACGAGCGCGCCGCCCTGGTCCGTCTGGAGCCGCGCCTCCAGGTTACGCAACTGCACCACGGGATCGCGCGAGCTTTGCTGCACGGCCGAGCCGGCGCGCAGCGAGAACGCGCGCCCGCGCGAATCCTCGCCGCGATACAGCGCCTCGCTCACCTTGAGCCGCTCGCCCGCCATGGCCACCTTCTTCTTGTCGAGCACGAAGCTCACCTCGCTCCGGTGCGTGAGGGGCGCCAGTGCAAGACCCACCGCCAGAACGCCCGTGAGCACCGGAAGGATGCGCTTGAGCCGCACGAGCAGGCGATCATGACCGCTCCCCGGCAACGCCCAGCGCCGGGCGATCGTGCGCTGGACAGTCGCCTCGGCGGACATTGCCATGTCGTCCACGGGGGTATCGTCCAGGACGCTGGAGCCGGGATCACCCCCGGGACCGGGCGGCCGTTCAGACATGCGCGAAGATGTCGACCTCCGGCCAGCCCGCCAGATCCAGCAGCGCGCGGTGGGGGAGGAAGTCGAAGCAGGCCTGCGCCAGCGCGGTGCGCCCTTCACGCGCCAGCCGCCGATCCAGCTCAGCCTTGAGCTGGTGCAGATATCGCACATCCGAAGCGGCATAGTCCCGCTGCGCCTCGGAGAGCACGGGCCCGCCCCAGTCCGAGCTTTGCTGCTGCTTGCTGATCTCCTGACCCAGCAACTCGCGCACCAGCTCCTTGAGGCCATGCCGATCCGTATAGGTGCGCACCAGCCGCGAGGCGGTCTTGGTGCAATAGACCGGGGCCGCCAGAACGCCGAGATAATGCTGGATTGCGGCAATATCGAAGCGCGCGAAATGATAGAGCTTGAGCCGCGCAGGATCGGCCAGCACCGCCTTCAGGTTGGGCGCGTCATACCGGCTGCCGGGTGAGAAGCGCACCAGATGCTCATCGCCCTGCCCGTCGGAAAGCTGCACCACGCACAGCCGGTCCCGCGGCGTGATCAGGCCCATGGTCTCGGTATCAATGGCGATCGGGCCCTCGGCGAGTACGCCGACGGGCAGATCTTCCTCATGGAAATAGACTGTCATGCCCGCTCCCTTAGCCGCATGCGGCGCGTAGGGAAACCTCCCCTGAACCGCCGGTGGAACCACCTGTCCGCATGGCCGCGAGAAGGCGCGCGGTATAGAGCGCAACGGGAGAATTCGTTCCCCAAAAAACAAATAAACGCACTTCGCCTGCGGATATGCCAAAATCATTCGCTCTTCGCCACAAATAGCGTTATAGCGAATCTTGGCCGATTTGTACGGAGCGGCCGAGTCCCTGTGCATTTCGTCCAGCATAGGTGAGGATGGTAGATGGGCGAGCGAAAGTGACTAACAGGGCATGAGTTTTGACAGAGGGCGCCGTGGGCGCGGTAGGGATAAGCGGGACGGCTTCGGCGAAGAAGGTTTTGAAAGCTATCCCGATTTCGGCGGCGGTTTCGGAGCGCCGCGTGGTGGTGACCGCGGCGGTTTCG
>DASRXY010000133.1:0-2985 GCA_035654035.1 Sphingobium sp.
CCACGCTGCACTTGCCGGAAGAGGTGATGCGGCGCGTCTCCGGCGCCGGCTTCAAGGCGGTGCCGACCGGCCTTGCCCACGGCACGGTAACGGCCGTGGTGCATCACTGGCCCGTGGAGATCACCACGCTGCGCCGCGACGTCTCCACCGATGGGCGCCGCGCCACCGTCGCCTTCGGCACCGACTGGCGCGCTGACGCCGCCCGGCGCGACTTCACCATGAACGCGCTCTACGCCCACCCGGCCGACGGCACGCTGCACGATTATTTCGGCGGCCTTGCCGATCTCGACGCGCGGCGCGTCCGCTTCATCGGCGATCCCGTGGCGCGCATCGCCGAGGATCATCTGCGCATCCTGCGTTATTTCCGCTTCACCGCCCGCTTCGGCACGCTCGACCGCATGACCGCGGACTATGCCGCCTGCGTCGCCGGCGCCGAGAGCCTCAAGGCGCTCTCGCGCGAGCGCATCGCGGACGAACTGCTCAAGCTACTCGCCCTGCCCGATCCCGCGCCGGTGCTCGGCGCCATGGTGGCGGACGGTATTCTGGCGCCCGTGCTGCCGGAAATCGGCACGGAGGGCGTCGCGGCGCTCACGAGGCTCGTCGCGGCGGAGCGGGCCAACGGCGTCGCGCCCGATGCTTTGCGGCGGCTGGTCGCGCTGCTACCGCCCGATGCCGGACTTGCCGATCAGGTGGGGGCGCGGCTGCGCCTCTCCAACAAGGCGCGCGGCCGCATCGCCGCCATCCTCAAGCCGCTCGACGCCGTCGATGCCCGGGCCGCGGCCTATGCGCGCGGCGTGCCGGCCACGGTCGATCGCATCCTGCTCGGCCGGGATTTCTCAGCAGACGATCTCGCGTCCGTGCGGGACTGGACGCCGCCGCGTCTGCCGCTTTCGGGGGGTGATCTCATTGCCATGGGGCTGACTGCGGGGCCGCTGGTCGCGCGGACCTTGCAGGCTTTGGAAAGAGATTGGATCGCGGCGGGTTTTCCCGATGCGGCCCAAACGCGCGCGCTGGCGGCTCAGCTCGTTGAACAGGCGCTACGTTCGGCCCAATAGGCATAGGCATCCGCGGACGTGAGCGGCCGCGCGAAATGATAGCCCTGGCCATATTGGCAGCCGAGCAACGCCAGATCCCGCGCCATGGCGGGCTCCTCGATGCCCTCGGCGGTTGTCTTCATGCCCAGCGCGCCGGCAAGGCTGATGATCGCCCGGATCAGCGCAATCTTGTCAGGATTGCCCACCATGTCCTTCACGAAGCTGCGGTCGATCTTGAGCACGTCGATGGGCAGCGCCTGGAGGCTGGCGAGGTTCGAGAAGCCGGTGCCGAAATCGTCCATGGCTACTGTCACGTCCATGGCCTGGAGCGCGGCGAGAAGCTGGCGGGTCTTGTCCGGATCGCTGATGAGCGCGCTCTCGGTCAGCTCGATGGTGAGGCGCTTGCCGTCGATGCCGGAATAGCGCAGCGCTTCCTCCACCGCGCGGGGCACATTGTCGCGCACCATCTGCACCGGCGAGAGGTTGACGTTCATGGTGATGGGCAGTTCCTCGCCATGGCGGCGATCCCAGTTCGCCAGCGTCTGCGTGCATTCGCACAGCGCCCAACGGCCGAGTGGGACGATGAGGCCCGATTCCTCGGCGACAGGAATGAACTCGGCGGGCGAGACCTGGCCCAGCACCGGGTCGTCCCAGCGGCACAGCGCCTCGAAGCCCTTCACGCTGCCGTCGCACAGGTTGATGAGCGGCTGGAAGGCCAGCTCCAGCGCGCCATTCTCGATCGCCTCGCGCAGGCGGTTCTCCACGGTGAAGCGCTTGAGCGCCTCGCGCAGCACATGTGCGCGATAGACTTCCAGCGCGCCGGATTGCTTGGCCCGCTTCACTGCCGCCTGTGCCTGACGCAGCAGGTTCTCCGCGTCGCCATCGGCTTCCTGCGCCAACGAGCAGCCCACCGCCACTTCCACCGCGATGAGATAGGTGGAGAGGCGAATCGGCGTTTCGAAGGCCTTGCGGACGCGCTCGGCAATCTGCAGCACTTCGGAGAGGCCGTGACCGACATGGGCGAAGATCGCGAACTCGTTGCCGCCGATGCGGGCGAGGATGTCGCCGGCGCGCAGCACCGATTTCACGCGCCGCGCCACGGTGATGATGAGCTCGTCGCCGGCCATGGCGCCGAGCGACTCGTTGATGCGTGAGAAGCGCACCAGATCGAGCGCGATCACGGCATAGTTGGCTTTGCGCGGGTCGGCCTGTGGATCCTCGAGGCGGTGCTCGATCTGCTCGACGAAGCCAATGCGATTGGGCAGCGACGTGAGACTGTCGGTCAGCAATTCCTTGCGCAGCGTGCTCTCGGCCTTGCGCTCGCTGGTCCGGTCCGTGGCGGCGAGCAGCAGCAGCGATTCGTCGCCATCATCACCCTCTACCCAGGTGAGCGAGCAACTATAGACGCGCGCGCCAAGCTGCCCCTGAAACTCGATCTCGAATCGGTCGGACGGGCGGCGCGTATCGAACATCGCCTGCGCACGCTCGCGCCAGTCATGACGGCTGGCGCGTCGCTCGACGAGTGGCTGCGCACTGCGCAGATCGGCGAAGAACTGACCGAATTCCTTGTTTTCGGAGACGATTTCGACATCGCTCATCGCCCTGTGCAGCAGCGCAGCCGGATAAGGCAGCGCCCGCAGCAACGCCGCATAGCCGCAGGCCGGTGCGCCCGCATGCAGGCCAATGCGCGGGCCAGCCGGCCGCCGAACCGCCGGAGCGGTCGTCGGTGCAGAATCACTGGCGCTGCTTTTTGCGCGGGCTGTCATGGGCCCGGCATAGGCGCTGCATGGTAAACGAAGGCTAAATCACGCAAATCTTGCGTGAGAAAGCGGGGGCACGCCGCCGGAAAGGCAAGAGAGCGGCGCGCACGGCGCCACCGCCCGCGTCACCCGAATCGGTTGTCGCGCGGGAAACCGTTGGGCGGCATCCGGCCAGCGGCCCCGCGCGCGGC
>DASRXY010000134.1:0-2391 GCA_035654035.1 Sphingobium sp.
TATAATCATCTGGGCGGCCTCTCCACGGGCGGTCTCGTCATCTGGATCGACCGCATGACCGACTGGACGGGCCGGCAGGTCATCCAGGGATTTGCTACCGACATCTTCGATCGCTTCCCGCCCGAGGGCGTAGCTGGCCCGCCGCGCGCGGACTGGGGATCGCGGGATGCCGCGAAGGCGAGCTATTGGGGCCAGCGCACCGCAGCTTTCCACGGCGTCGTCTCCTGGTCGCCCACGCTCGACCCGGAGCGGCTGAAACTGGTCAGCCAGGAAATGTTGCTGGACGCTGGCGTGCGGCTCGTCTTCCATAGCTGGGCGGCAATGCCCGTGGTCGAGGACGGCCGCGTCACCGGCGTCATTTTCGAGTCCAAGGAGGGCCGCAAGGCGATCCTGGCGGACGTCGTTGTCGATACGACCGGCGACGGCGACATGTTCGCGCGGGCGGGCGGCGATTTCGATACCGATATCGAGGAGGGCGATGTCCATCACAGCGCCAACACCGCCTTCATGCTCGGCGGCGTGGACATGGACCGCTGGCTGGCCTTCCGTGCCAACGAGCCGGAGCAATATGCCCAGTTCGCCGCGCTCGGGCGCGAAAAGCTCGGCTTCTTTCAACCCCCATATGTGAGCTGGCGCAACGACATCGGCCTGTTCCTGGGCCCGCGCCAATCCGGCCTCTCGGCGCTGGACGTGGACGACCAGACCGAGCTGGAAATCCGCTCGCACCGTTTCATGCAGACGCATTGCGATTTCTTCCGCGCGCACGCGCCGGGCTTCGAAAATTGCTACATGCTCCAGAGTGCTTCGCAGCTCGGCGTGCGCCACACGCGGCGGCTGGTGGGGGCAGGGCGGATCGAGCGGAGCCAGTGGAGCGAAGGGATCGCGCTGCCTGACGAAGTTGGCGTCAGCCCCTCGGTCAGTCTCAAGTTCCCGGTCATTTCCGTGCCTTATGGCGCATTGGTGCCACGGGCTCTCGATGGATTGCTGGCTGGCGGCAAGCACATCAGTTGCGATGCCAACTCGCACGGCTTCATGCGCGAGATCCCGCAATGCTGGCTCACCGGCCAGGCGGCGGGCGCGGCGGCGGCGCTGTCGGCGCGGGCCGGTGTGCAGCCACGCGCGCTCGACATTGCGGCATTGCAGGCGGAGCTGCGGCGGCAGGGCGTGTTCCTGCACGATCATGCCGGTCAGAGGGAAAGAGCGCCTGCGTCGGCCACGGCCGGCTGAGCAGATGAAGAGGGAGAGTGGCGATATGGTGGAGACGACGGACGCGGGCAAAGGCCATGGTTCGGGCGCGTGGCGCGCGGATGACAGCGGCGGCGCGGAAGGCCTGACGCGACGTCTGAGCGCCGCCCATATCGCCGCGCTGGACGCCGCCGTCGCTGCCACGCAGGGGCGCGAGGCGACGGACGTGACCGCCGCCGATTTCGGCGCGGCGCCGCTCGTCGAGCTGATGGCCGCGGTACGTTGGGACATCATGGCCGGGCGCGGCGCCGTGCTGCTCTCCGGCATCGATCTGGGGCGCTATGGGCCCGAGGGCTTCAAGCGCCTGCATTTCGGCCTCGGTGCCCATCTCGGCGCCGCTGCCCCGCAAAGCGCGCGGCAGGACCGCATCGGCTTCGTGCGCAAGGAGCCGAGCCCGGAGCTGCGCGGCTATCTGAGCGATACCGAGCTGGGGCCCCACACCGATTATCATGAGGTGCTGAGCCTCGCTTCGGTGGTCGCCGCGCGGGAAGGAGGCGTGAGCGGTTTCGTCAGCGCCGCCGCCGTTTATGCCGCCATGCAGGCCGAATGCCCCGATCTGCTCGCGCCGCTGCTGGAGGGCTATTACTACCCCACCGGCCTCGACAGCGTCACCGATTACAAGGTGCCGAGCTTCGCCGTCGTCGACGGCCGGGTGACGCTCTACAACTATGTGATCTTCATCTCGCAGGCCGCTGCCATTCGTGGCGAGCCGGTGCCGCCCCGCCTGGTCGAGGCTCTGCGCGCCATGTTCAAGGTGGCCGCGCGCCCGGAGCTGATGACGCGCTTCACGCTCCAGCCGGGTGAGATCGTCTTCTGGCACAATTTCCGCGTCATGCATTCGCGCACCGCTTTCAAGAACGAGCCCGGCCGCGAGCGGCTGCTGCTGCGCCTGTGGCTCAACGCGCATGAGGGGCTGCCGATGGCCAAGGGATTCCGCGAGACGGCGGCGCTGCTCGACCGGCAGCACAGTGCAGGCACATCGATGCTGGTCAACACCCCCGAAAGCCTGCGCGCCGCCTATGAGCTGGTGCACGGCTGAGGGGAGAGGGCAGTCCTTCCACTTTCCGTGTGCGGAGCCTTGATCTTGCTGGCTTGAGGGAAGGAGAGGGCCGTCTGCCGTCGTTCGGCGTGGCTCGCTCGGTGCTT
>DASRXY010000135.1:0-16582 GCA_035654035.1 Sphingobium sp.
TCAGCGCCGCCATCGGCGCCGGGGCGAGCGCTCTGCTGCCGCTCACGCATCGCGACCATGCCAGCATCGGCAGCTTCGTCGCCGGCCAGTGCAAGGGCCTCTCGGAGCAGAACTGGGCGGGTCTGGCCGGTGCAGGTCGCACGCTCGTCATCTACATGGGCCTCGCCACCTCCCACGATATCGCCGAGAAGCTGATGGCCGACGGACTGGCACCTGCCACGCCGATCGCCGTCATCGAGAACGCCACGCGGCCCGACCAGCGCGTGCTGCGCAGCCTGCTCGCGGACCTGGGCGATCTCGTGGCGCGCGAGGCCGTGGCCAGCCCGGCCCTCATCGTGGTGGGCGAAGTCGCTTCGCTTGCCGAGGCGCTCGACGCCCTGCCCCACCATTATCGCAACGCAATCGGAGCGCTCGTTTGATGAATATCCTGACCGGCAACGATCTCGCCACCGGCGACGTCATCTGGTGGACCGGCGAAGGCTGGTCGCGCCATGTGGAGGACGCGGTGGACGTGGGCGACCAGGGCGAGAGCATCCTGGAAGCCGAGACCGCCGCCCGGCGCGTCAACAGCGGCTATCAGATCGCGGGCGAACGGGACGCCCAGGGCAAGGTGCGCCCTGCCCACATCAAGGACCGTATCCGCGCGCTCGGCCCGACCGTGCGCCTTGACCTGAGCCTCAAGCCGGCCGACCCGAGCGTCGGCAACTGGGTGATTTGACCATGTACCGCTACGATAAATACGACCAGGCCGTGGTCGACGCACGCGTCGACGAGTTTCGCGACCAGACCGCACGGCGGCTTGCGGGGCAGATGACGGAGGACCAGTTCAAGCCCCTGCGGCTCAAGAACGGCCTCTATCTCCAGCTCCACGCCTATATGCTGCGCGTCGCCATTCCCTATGGCACGCTCAACAGCACGCAGATGCGCAAGCTGGCGCATATCGCGCGCACCTATGACCGGGGCTACGGGCATTTCACCACCCGGCAGAACATCCAGTATCACTGGATCAAGCTGCAGGACGCGCCGGACATTCTGGCCGAGCTGGCGACCGTGGAGATGCACGCGATCCAGACCTCGGGCGAGAGCATCCGCAACATCTCCGCCGACCAATATGCCGGCGCCGCGGCCGACGAGATCGAAGATCCGCGCGCCTGGGCGGAGCTGATCCGGCAGGCGACGACCTTCCACCCCGAGTTCAGCTACCTGCCGCGCAAATTCAAGATCGCGCTCATCGCGTCGCCGACCGATCGCGCGGCACTGCGCTGGCACGACCTGGCGCTGCGCATCGTGCGCAACGAAGCGGGCGAACCGGGTTTCGAGGTGTTCGCCGGCGGCGGCATGGGCCGCACGCCGTTCATCGCCTATCCGATCCGCGCCTTCTGCCCGGCCGAGCAGATCTTCTCCTACATTCAGGCGGTCCTGCGCGTGTGGAACAGCCACGCGCGGCGCGACAACATCCACAAGCAGCGCATGAAGATCCTGGTCCACGACCTGGGCCATGAGGAGTTCACGCGGCAGGTGGAGGAAGCCTTCGCGCATATCCTGACGCTGGGCACGGACTTCCCGCGCGCCGAATATGAGCGGATCGCCGCCTATTTCGCGCCGCCGCCGTTCGAGACCGGCCTCTCCGAGGAGATCGACCGCTCCGATCCGGACTTCGCGCTGTGGGTCGATCGGCAGATCGCCCCGCACAAGGCGCCGGGCTATGCCATCGTCAATGTGAGCCTCAAGCGCATCGGCGGCATCGGCGGCGACATCACCGCCGAGCAGATGGACGCAGTGGCCGACCTCGCGGAGCGCTACAGCTTCGACGACATCCGCGTGAGCCATGCCCAGAACCTGGTGCTGCCGCATGTCCGCAAGCAGGACCTCTATGCGGTGTGGCAGGCGCTGGACGCGGCGGGCCTGGCCGACGTCAATCTCGACCTGGTGACCGACATCATCGCCTGCCCCGGCCTCGATTATTGCAGCCTCGCCAATGCGCGCTCGATCCCGATCGCGCAGAAGATCGCGCAGCGCTTCGCCGATCCGGCGCGACAGCTCGAACTGGGCGAGCTGAAGATCAAGATCTCCGGCTGCATCAACGCCTGCGGCCACCATCATGCCGGCCACATCGGCATTCTGGGCGTCGACCGGAAGGGCACGGAGAACTACCAGCTCCTGCTCGGCGGATCGGGCGCGGAGGATACCAGCCTCGCCAAGATCACCGGCCCCGGTTTCGACGAGAACGGCATTGTCGATGCCGTCGAGAAGGCGACCGACGTCTATCTGCGCGAGCGCACCGAGGGCGAGCGCTTCCTCGACACCTACCGGCGCATCGGCGTCGAGCCCTTCAAGGAGGCGATCTATGGCTGAGTCCCCGCTGCGGTTCCGCGATGATACGCCAGCCGACGAGCCGGCGGTGACGCTCGACGCCTTTCTCGACCAGCAGGATGCCGTTTCCGTGCGCATCGAGGCGGGCGACGACGTGCGCCGGCTCATCCCGGTGCTCGACCGCGTGAAACTGGTCGAGATCGACTTCCCGCGCTTCCGCGACGGGCGCGGCTATTCCTCGGCGCGCATCCTGCGCGAAGCCGGCTACAAGGGTGAGCTGAAGGCGACCGGCGACGTGCTCGTCGACCAGGTGCTATTCATGCGCCGCTGCGGCTTCGACAGCTTCGCTCCGGACGCGCCGATCGATCCGGCCGTGCTGGACGCTGCGCTCAAGCGCTACGACTATGTCTATCAGACGGCCGCCGACGACGCCGTGCCGGTGTGGAAACTGCGGCATGGCTGAGGCCGTCCGGCAGATCGACCGTATCGACGCCGCCCCGCGCTGGACCCAGGCCGATGCCGACGCGCTCAACGCGCGCTTCGCCGGCGTGGACGCGGTCGACATGCTGAAGGCGCTGGTCGCGGAGGACATATTGGGCCGCGTCGCCGTCGTCTCCTCCTTCGGCACGGAAAGCGCGGTGCTGCTGCACATGGTGGCGCAGGCCGACAAGGCAATGCCCGTCATCTTCGTCGATACGCTGCGCATGTTCCCCGAAACGCTCGACTATCGCGAGCTGCTGGTGCAGCGCCTGGGCTTCACCAATAGCCAGACGGTGACACCCGATCCGGACGTGCTCGCCGCGAAGGACGACAAGGGCCTGCGCTGGTCCTACGATCCGGACGGCTGCTGCGCCATCCGCAAGGTGGAGCCCCTGGCGCGCGCCAAGCGAGGCCTCGACAGCTGGATTTCGGGGCGCAAGGCGTTCCAGTCCGTCACGCGGCAGAACCTGCCCCGCTTCGAGATCGAGGACGGGCGGCTCAAGATCAATCCGCTGGGCGACTGGGACAAGGCCGCACTCGACGCCTATTTCGAGGCGAACGACCTGCCCCGCCACCCGCTGGAGGCGCAGGGCTACCTCTCCATCGGCTGCGAGCCCTGCACCAGCAAGGTCATGCCCGGCGAAGACCCGCGCGCGGGCCGCTGGCGGGGCTGGGACAAGGTGGAATGCGGCATCCATACCGCCTCCACGCCGCCCGGCGATGCGGACGATCCGGCGAACGAACCGGCGTTCTGAGCGAGGCGCGAACGCCGCGCCATATTGGGCATCCGCCTCGCTGCCGACTACGCCCGCTCTTCCCGAGCCGACAAGCCGGGCGATGATGATCGCCGGCTTCGCACGGCACGGGCCAACGACGCGTGTGCGGGCGGCGACAGGCGACGCGCCCCGCCGCAACCGGATTGCAGGACAGAGGCGCGTAGCAGTTTCCGCGCGCGCGCCTTCCCTCACTTCCAAGGGCTTGTTGCGCGGCCCTGCGCCGGCGGCTAATGCCTGCGCTGGCACAGCGGATCCTTGGGCGCTTTCCACTCCGGATTAAGTCCGATCCGGTGCCCTGCGCGGGCAGGACCCCAGGGTGACTCAGCGCCAGGAGGGACGCTGAGCACCTGCCTCTCCGGAAAGCACCACTTCATCTGATTGGATCAATCCGAGCGCCCGCCCTTCGGCACGGGGCGAGCGCTTTACTCGTGTCCGTGGTCGGCGAAGCTGTCTTCGGCCAGATCGGAGAAGCGGGTGATCTGCGATTCAAAGCGCAGGCGCACCTTGCCGGTGGCGCCGTGACGCTGCTTGGCCACGAGCAATTCGGCAAGGCCAGTGATACGGTCCATCCGCTCGCGCCAGGCGGTATAGCCCACCGGATCCTGCTCGATGTCCGGCTCCTTGTTCATCTCGTAATAGTCATCACGGTAGAGGAACCAGACCATATCCGCGTCCTGCTCGATCGAGCCGGATTCGCGCAGGTCCGAGAGTTGCGGGCGCTTGTCCTCGCGGCTTTCCACGGCGCGGCTCAGCTGGGAGAGCGCGATGACCGGCACGTTCAGCTCCTTGGCCAGAGTCTTGAGGCCGCGGCTGATCTCCGAAATCTCGTTGACGCGATTGTCGCTCGCGCGCCCCGAACCCTGGAGGAGCTGGAGATAGTCGACCACGATGAGGCCGATATTGTGCCGGCGCTTGAGCCGCCGCGCGCGCGTGCGCATGGCCGCGATGGTGAGGCCGGCCGTATCGTCGATATAGAGCGGCAGGTCCTGAAGATCACGCGAGGCGCGCACCAGGTTCTGGAAGTCGCCATGATTGATGCGGCCCATGCGCAGCTTCTCACCGCTGATTCCGGACTGCTCAGCCAGAATACGGGTGGCGAGCTGGTCGGCCGACATTTCCAGGTTGAAGATGGCGACGGGCGCGCCGACCGACTTTTCCGGCGGAATGCCGTCCTCCATGTCCCGTACCCAGCGGCGCGCGGCATTGAACGCGATGTTAGTGGCAAGCGAGCTCTTGCCCATGCCAGGCCGCCCGGCGACGATGATGAGATCCGAGGGATGCAGGCCGCCGGTCTTGGCGTTGATGCTGTCCAGCCCGGTGGTGATGCCCGAGACATGACCGCCGCTGTTGAGCGCCTTTTCCGCCATGTCGACCGCCAGGCGCGTGGCCTGGGCAAAGGTCTTCATGCTGCCGGTGTCGCCGCCAGCCTCCGCCACCGTGTAGAGCGCGACTTCCGCCTGCTCGATCTGCCCCTTGGGATCGATCGTCTCGGACGTGTCCAGCGCCTTTTCGACGAGATCGCGGCCCACACCCACCAGCTCGCGCAGCAAGGCGAGGTCGTAGATCTGCTGGGCGAAGTCGCGCGCGCCGATGACGGCCGCGCCACTGCCGGTCAACTGGGCGAGATAGCCCGGCCCCCCCAGCTCCTTGAGGGCGGGATCGGCCTCCAGCAGCGGCTTGAGCGTCACCGGATTGGCGACCATGTTGCGGTCGACCAGCCGCAGGATCGCCTCGTAGATACGGCCGTGCAGCGGCTCGAAGAAATGCCGGGGCGCGAGCTGCATCTGCACGTCCTCGGCGATGCGGTTGTCCACCATCAGCGCGCCGAGCAGCGCCGCTTCCGCCTCCACGTTGCGCGGCAGGCGGGGCTCGGCGGGCGCATCGGGCACCGCGTTCAGAGGGCGAACGGTCTCGGACATGAGCCTTTCTCCTTCCGCCGAACTGGCGCGCGAGGCAAGCCCGATTGCATGCCTCGCGCATTCTGCTTGTGGAGCGGCTGTGGATAAGACTGGGGACAAGCTCATGCCCGCCCCTTGCGATGCACAATGTGCACTTGTGCGCCCAGAGCGCTCAGGGCGGGCAGAAAAGCCAGGTTTCCAAGGTTTAAGCCTGAATCATGGTTAAGAAAATTGCCGCTTTGCGGGAACCACGAGCCGCAAAGTGCGTCTCTCTCGTCGGGGGCGGAGAACGCGTGTGCCCGATTTGGGCGCGTAGATGGGAGACTAGCGATATGAAGACATATATTTTGGGGACAGCGGCAGCGGCATTGACGCTGGCGTTGCCAACAGCGGCAAGCGCCACAGATTTCCCCGTGGGGAGTGACAATTTCTTCATCACCAGCGGCGACCCCTTCTCGCCGTCGATCACCGCAACGTTCTGGAATGGGTTTGATGGGTCGGTCAGCTTCGACGATTCCTTCAACTTCACCATTCCGCAGAACGGGTGGGGCAGCGGGTCGATCACCACCAGCTTCTCCAGCTCGGATCTGAATGCGCTGACCATCACGGACCTGTTCATCAACGGTGAGCGCTATGATGTGCCATCGACCGGGGCGGGCCAGTCGCTGGAAGTGGGTGGCATCCCCATCATCGCTTTTGCGCTGAACACGATCCGGGTCGTGGGCTTCACCACGGGCTCGGGCACCTATGCCGGCACGGCGACCTTCGCCGCCGCGCCCATTCCCGAACCCTCGCTGTGGATCATGATGATCGCCGGCTTCGGTGCGGTGGGCATGGCCCTGCGGCGCCGCGTCTCGACGCGCGTCGCCTTCTCCTGAACATATTGGGACGAGCCGCTGTCATGGCGGCTCGCCTTTTTTATCTTTTCGGCCGCGCCTTTTCACTCTCCCTTTTCGCCGCCGCCCCACGCTCCCCAAGAATCACCAGACACGCCGAAGCGCTCCCAATGGGGGGTTCGTCTTCATTTGTCTAAATCGCAACACAACTGGTCGTTTGCTCGTTAATGGTGAATGGAAAGGTAAGACTTTCCAGCTTTAGATGCGCGCACCGGCGGGGCTGGAATACCGTTCGCTAAAGAACGCAGAATTCTTGGCGCGATATAAACCCGACCCGCCTGGCCATGCGACCGTGATCCACGGCCAGCACGGCACCGATTAATGTGTGTTGTCGGGGGGCGCGGGATTTTTCGTCCACCTAGACTCGTTCCGGAGAACAGCCGTTCTTCGGGTCGATGTCGTGCGCCTTTCGACCCAATCATAAGGGTCGTTACAATGTTGCATACGCCTATTCTTCCGGGCGCTCGGCGGGATTTTCCTCCGGACGCATCCCGCTTCGAAACCAACACGCTTTTCTCCAAGCGGCTCCCCCTGCCCGATCGCGCAGGCGCCTCCACGCTGCTGGAGGTGACGCTGGCCACGTCCGCGGAGGAGCGGCAACAGGCCCAGGCGCTGGTCAATCGCATGTATGACTGGCGGGGCTACGGAGACTCTCATGTGATCCCAACGAGCGAGGGGCACTCAACGTTCCTCGCTTCGCTCGACGGTGAGCTGGTCGGCACCATCACCCTGGGCGTGGACACGGGCACGGGCCTTGCGGCGGACCTCATCTTCCGCAACGAGCTCAACACATTCCGCCGCGTGCCGGGCGCCAGCCTGTGCGAGCTGGTCAAGTTCGCCTTCGATGCGGACATGCCCTCGCGCCAACTCCTGGCCTCATTGTTCCACATCGTGTTCATCTACGGCATGCGGCACCACCGCTGCTCGGACCTCTTCATTGAAGTGAACCCCCGCCACCGGCGCTTCTACCAGACGATGCTGGGCTTCCAGTCGCTGGGCGACCTGCGCACCAACAGCAGCGTGCATGCGCCTTCGCAGCTCATGTGGCTCAAGGTGGCGGACATCGCCCAGCATATCGGCAGCCAGACCACGCGGGCCGAGACGAACAGCCGCTCGCTCTACCCGATGTTCCTGAGCAGCCACGACGAACGGATGGTGCGCGCGCGGCTGGCACGCGCCGTCTCCACGCAGGCGCGCCCCAAGATGCAGACGCACGAGCTGCCGCCGGCGACGATCTCCTGAGGTTATGCAAGGGCAGAACGCGGCATCCCGACGGGATGCCGCCGCCCCTTGCCGCCACTCCGCGAGCAGCCTAGGAATCCGGCCTATCATGGCCGACCCCCGCATCATCGACATCGCGTTCGACGAGACCACGATCGTCTGGCGCAATGCCAATATCGAGCGGGAGCGCCGCATTGCCGTGCGCGACCTCATCCAGCAGAACAGCTTTGCGCCTCACCGGCGCCATGCGGACGGCTATGCCGGGCCCTACAAGGTGCATCTGAGCGTGCGAGAGGGGCGGCTGGTGATCGACATCCATCGGGCGGACGGCTCACCACTGGAAGCGGTGGTGCTGGGCCTCGCCAGCCTGCGTCGGCCGATCCGCGATTATTTCGGTATCTGCGAATCCTATTATCAGGCACTCCGGCAAGCGACGCCGGGGCAGATCGAAACCGTCGACATGGCACGCCGTGCCACGCACAACCGGGGCGCCGAGCTGCTGCAGGCACGGCTGGACGGCAAGATCGCCGTGGATTTCGATACGGCGCGGCGGCTTTTCACGCTGATCTGCGTGCTGCACATCCGGAGCTGAAGCAATGACGGTGGTGGTGCAGAGAGGCCCGTTGCGGCGGCGGCGCGTGAAAGTCACGCCGCTGCGCATCCTCATCGCGCTGGCGCTGGCGGCGCTGCTGCTGGGCAGCGGTGCGCTGTGGCTGGCGCATCACTGGGCGCCGGACCGAAGCCGCTATCCCGTGCAGGGGATCACCGTCTCCGAGACGAGCGGCGCGGTGCACTGGCCCAGCGTCAAGGCGGCCGGCGTGGACTTCGCCTATCTCCTGGCCTCAGCCGGCAGCGCGCAGCGCGACGCGACATTCACGGCCAATCTGGAGGGCGCGCGCGCCGCCGGCCTGCGCCACGGCGCCATCCATCGCTACAGCCTGTGCGCCAGCGCCACTGCGCAGGCCACGCGCTTCATCGCCACCGTGCCGCGCGACGCGGCGATGCTGCCGCCGGTGATCGCGCTGGAAAGCCTGGCAGGCTGCGCACGGCCCAGCCGCGACAGGCTGCTGGCCGAGCTCAACACCTTCCTCAACCAGATCGAGGCCCATGCCGACAAGCCCGCCATCCTGCGCGTCTCGCGCGAGGTGGAAGCGGCCTACGACCTCTCGGCCGGCATCAACCGCACGCTGTGGCTGGCAGGCGATTTCTTCCCGCCCGGCTATGCAACGCGGCCGTGGGTGATGTGGACCGCCTCGACCTGGCGGCGCGTGCCGGGCATCGACGGGCCGGTCGAATGGGACGTGGTGCGGCCATGACCCCGGCCACATGCGAGGAGCGCGCTCTCATCGAGGCCGCCCGGGCGGCGCGGCAGGGCGCCCACGCGCCCTATAGCCGCTTCGCCGTGGGCGCCGCGCTGCGCCTCTTAGACGGCACCATCCTGACCGGCAGCAATCTGGAAAATGCGAGCTACGGCCTCTCGCTCTGCGCCGAGACGGTCGCGCTGGCGGCCACCCATGCGCAGGGACGGACGGCCGACATCGTGGCCATCGCCCTGGTCGGCGCACCCATGGATGGCCCTCCCGAGGGCATGGCGACGCCGTGCGGACGGTGCCGGCAGATGCTGGTGGAAGCCCAGGACCGCGCGGGGCGGCCGATCGCCATCCTCTGCGCAGGTGCCGAGGGCGACGCAGTGACGCGCCACGACCTGGCGATGCTGCTGCCGCACGCCTTCGGGCCGGCGAGCCTGCGCTGATCCGCCGGCGCGCGGCGCGGGTCGGGTGCTGCGTCATCGCAGCGCTGCGGCAATGATATGCGTGTGTCGGCGTGCACGAGGGGTGCGCCGCACCCACCTATGTCATCCCAGCGAACGCCGGGATCTCTGGCGAGCGAGACCCAGCTTGCGCTGGGATGACGAAGACCGGAAGGTGAGCGCCCGGGTGGAATGGACGTGGCCTGGCCCAGGCCTGGCCTGCGCTGCACCCAGCTGCGTCATCCTAGCGACGAGTGGTGGAGGGTGAGCGCGCCGGGGAAGTGAGTGGGCGCCAATACACCGCTCCGGCGGAACGTGCCTGCAACCCCGCAAACACGCCCCCGGGCCAGACGACACAGCGGCATCCCGACCCTCGCCCGAAACAGAGGAGAGAGGATGGGCCCCTTCAACGCCCGCCTTCCCCTCAAAAAGAGATGGACCAGCCCGGGGCCGAGCCGGTAGCACGCTCGCCATGGCTATTCTCTCGGACAAGTGGATTCGCGACCAGGCACAGCGCACCGGCATGATCGAGCCGTTCGTGGAGAGCCAGCGGCGCGAAGGCTGCATCAGCTACGGCCTCTCCTCCTATGGCTATGACGCGCGCGTGGCCGACGAGTTCAAGATCTTCACCAATGTCGACAATGCGCTGGTGGACCCCAAGGACTTCGCCTCCAACAGCTTCGTCGACCGCAAGACCGACGTGTGCATCATCCCGCCCAACAGCTTTGCCCTCGCCCGCACGGTGGAATATTTCCGCATCCCGCGCGACGTGCTGGTCATTTGCCTCGGCAAATCCACTTATGCGCGCTGCGGCATCATTGTGAACGTGACGCCTCTGGAGCCGGGCTGGGAAGGCCATGTGACGCTGGAATTCTCCAACACCACGCCGCTGCCCGCCAAGATCTACGCCCATGAGGGCGCCTGCCAGTTCCTCTTCCTGCAGGGCAACGAGCCGTGCGAGACGAGCTATGCCGACCGGGCGGGCAAATATATGGGCCAGCGCGGCGTGACCTTGCCGCGCCTCTAGCGCGCACGGCTTTCGGTTCCGGCGGCCGGTCCATGGTGCCTTTGCCGCGGCCGGTGCTGACGGGCCGAATGCCCGCTGCGCGCATAGCCCGCGCAACGCCGCTCTGGCCGACGCATTCTCATCCGGCAGGCGGGCGTGTGCGCGATGGAGCCGGTGCGCGTCCCGATCATGGCAATATCCGGGGGCCCATCGCCGCCGCGCCAGCGCAGTTACGGATCATCAACAAAGCCCATCCATTTAAGCCGGAACTCTGTTAGGCTCGCCCCGCCTGTCTCTTACGGAAATGGAATGCTCGGCCTGTTTCGATCCAAGAAGGAACGCCCGCCGCTCGAAGGCCCGCCGTCCATCGGCGCGCACCGGCGGGTCTATGCCATTGGCGATGTTCACGGCCGGGTGGACCTGCTCATCGATCTGGTCGAGACGATCGGGCGCGACGACTGGCGCCGCCGTCCATGCGCGGCCGGCACCGCACTGGTGCTGCTGGGCGACTATGTCGACCGGGGGCCACGCTCTCGGGACGTCATCGACTTCATCCTGAAGCTCCAGGAGCAATGGCTCGACCTCACTTGCCTCATGGGCAATCACGAGCAGGTGTTCCTGATGGCGCTGAGCGGCGACGAGCAGGCGCTGCGCTTCTTCATCCGCGACGGCGTGGGCGGCCGCCAGACGCTGACGAGCTACGGCCTCACCGAGGAAGAGATCGACACGCTGGAGACTCCTGCCCTCTGGGAGCGCATGGCGCAGGCCGTGCCCCAGGCGCACAAGGACTTCCTCGCCAGCCTCTCCAGCCAGGTCATCATCGGCGACTATGCCTTCGTCCACGCCGGCATCCAGCCCGGCGTGCCCATGGCCGAGCAGGAAGAAGCCGACCTCTACTGGATCCGCGACCCCTTCCTCGAGTTCGATGGCGCCCACCCCTACATGATCGTCCACGGCCACTCGATCCGCGAAGACGTGGACCTGCGCGACAACCGCATCGGCATCGACACCGGCGCCTATGCCAGTGGCCGCCTGACTGCGCTAGGGCTGGAAGGCACCGAGCGCTGGGTGCTGGAGACGGGGCGGTAGGGGGGCGAGGGGCGGCAATGTCGGACGCTCCGGAAAGTCCGCTTTGCGGCTATCAAAGCCAGCAAGCGGACATCCATTGAGCACCTCCCGTGCTGTGCGCAAAGTTTGGACGATCCGGTTAGTCTCCTTTGGAAACGAAAATCGCGATAAGCTGCCGTTCTAGGTCGCTATCGGTCGCGACAGCAAAGCGCCCCAAAATCCTCCATTGCGCAAAGGAATGGCGAAGCCTGAAAGCGGTCGTTGGGCAGGGCTGTGTTCCACCCCACCCGTGGGAGGCAAATTCCCACTGCCTGACCACAGCCTCGCCCTTTAAGGGCGCGCAAACTCTTCGAGCGAGGGGCCGTCATTAAGTCGGAATTCGACCTCGTAGCTCTTGAACGAGACGGAGGGCACCGCGCTAAGCGCGTAGTGGAGCTTGTCTTCCCCGCGTGCGGCGATCGCTAGCCCCTCGACGGTCTCCTCGGCCTGCGCGAGATGGGCCTTGACCCATCCGATGTAGCGCAGAATCTGGCCGACGACAGCGTCAGACGACTTGTCACGCTTGAGTTCGATCACGAGCCATCTTGCCTCACGGCGATGCTTCGCTAAGAGGTCAATTCTGCCTATCGGGGTTGGAAACTCGTATCCCGCGTCCGGTTCTCCGAACGAACAACTCCCAATCCCTGGACAATTCGAGCTGAGACCAATTGTCGAAGAGGTAGTCATGCAGGTGACGTTCAATGGCGAAGCGGGCAGCGACTTGGACGGTGCGGACCTCGGCGACTGGCGAGGTTTCATCGTGCTCCTGAATCTCCTCTAGATCGTCTGACAGGTACCACCAGATGGTATCGAGGGTCGACCCCGAGTTCTCTGGCGAGTTCATTGAGCACGGCATTGATGGCAGCATAGCGAACACCGAAGCTCGCTCCGCGCCGCCACTCAGGCATCAGGTCGAGCTCGACCAGTCCGCTCTCGGAGGTGTTGTTCCAGACCCCATACTTGTTCGGATAGGCGACGATCAGGATCGCAGTGATGATCCCCTTGCCAAGACCTTTTATCTCAGTCGCCGGCCCGGTCCGCTCCTCGATCGGCTGGCTTTCATCGACTAGCGCGCCGAGAGCCGCGCGAGTTGCTGCCATGTCGGAGCAGATACGGTTGCTCTGCCGTAAAAGTCCGGACCAGTGCTTGTTGTTCTCGATCAGCAGAAATGAGCGCAGCACCTTTTCGTCGATCTGCTCAATCTGGCCGGGCTGGAATTGCGGGCTGTAACGATCGACGACACTGTCGCGCGATTCAAGAATCTCGCGGATCTCCGCGTCCTTCTGCATCGCGGCCTTGGCGGCGCGCAGACGCCCAAGTGCGGCCCTTTCTCTATGGAGAAACCACATGAAAAAGATTCGCCCGTTGCGACCGATCCGCCCGATCAAGCCCATCGATCGGTTGCAGAACATGAAAACCCTCCGGCCGCTCGGAAAGACCAAGTGGGTGCGGGCGCACTGGCGCTACGATTATGACCGAGGACAGTGGGAATGGGTTCTCGGGCATTGGGCGAAATAGGAGGAATCGATGGTGAAGATCACTGGTTTCGACAAACTGCAAAAGACGCTCGACGATGCGCCCCGTGCGTTCAAGGAGCTCGACGGCACGATCACGGAGGTTCGTTTTGATCCGGACGATCAGGCCAGCATCGATGAGGCGATCCGCTCGATGGAGACCGCGATCGATCGCAAACTCAGCGCCTATCGTAGCAATCCGATGATGGCGCAGCTCATCCCGCAGATGAAAGCCAAATATCGGGACGGCATCCTTGCGCGCGCCGAGAGCGCCCGTTCCGGCACGGATTAGCGCTGGACGCTTCGTCTCATCGGTGAAACATTTAGTTGAATCGTAGGATTTTCCCTCCTATCTCACGTGTAATCGAACCCGCCAGGCCTCTGTCCGCAAGGGTATGCACACTTGGCGGGTCTTTTATTTCCGGCGCCATGGAAGCTAGATAGCTCGGTGACCCGACCCTTCAACAAGCCTGCCACGACGATCGCTCAGCAGATTGCGCATCTCACCGCGCAAGGGAGACGATGGCGGATATTTCGCGCGCCGAGCACTGGCTACGCCATGTCAGCTACTACCGTCTGAGCGCTTATTGGTTACCCTTTGAACACCCCAAGGGACGGCCCGGGCCGCGGCTCCTGCCGGGTACAGACTTCGACACCGTGACCGCCCTCTATGAGTTCGACAGGCATCTGCGGCTCCTGCTCCTCAACGCGATCGAAAGGATTGAGGTCGCGATACGAGGCAACTGGGCTTATGCGCTAGCGCAACATGGCGGTCCCCATGGCTATCTGGACGCCGCGCTCTATACCGACCGTCGCCAGTTCTATGACAATCTCTCGCGGCTCGCACGTGAGGTCGGCACCTCGCCGGAAACCTATATCGATCATTATCGCAGGACCTATGACGATCCTGCGATGCCGCCGGTGTGGATGGTTGCCGAGATGATGTCGTTCGGTCAGCTATCGCGATGGTACTCTTTGCTCGATGACCGGGCGTTGCGTAACGTCATTGCGCAACCAATGGGTCTGCCTGAGGCATTGCTGGTGCCACTGCTCAAGCATCTCTCGATTGTACGCAATAGCTGCGCCCACCACGCCCGTCTCTGGAATCGGGGATTTCTGATCCGACCCAAGCTGCCCAATAAGCCTGCCGATCTCTCCGCTACATTACATGCGCCAGGCGGTGGCGGTCCGGCCTTGCTCTACAATTCCCTGGTCCTCATCGGCTTTCTGGCGCGGAAGGTTGACCCGGCATCGACGTGGGTTGCGGACTTGAAGGCATTATTGGCGACACATCCGACGGGGAATCTCACGATGATGGGTTTTCCCGCCGGGTGGGCCGGTCGGCCGCTCTGGCTATAGGTCGTAGACAGGGTAAAATGAGGATCTCCAAGTTTAGACTATACACGACAGTAAGACTGCCAGTTTCCGCCTTCGACATGGCACGAACGAAGGGCAGCTTCTGACGGGCCTGCCCGGAGCCGGGAATGGCACCTATGTTGGCGGTTCCGGGCAACCGGCTGGTCGTGGATTGGGCGGCGATGCACGATCCTGCACGAGCGGATCCACCAGATGGATTGCTTTCGCGAAGACAGCGCGCCCTGACCAACCGCCCGATCAGCGGCACATGGCCCGTCCTGACGTCAACACGCTGGAACGACCCCGGCCGGCCGTCCAGAAACGGGGTGTAGCTCACTTCGTGACGCCTTATCCGCCTCAACACACCGCTCATACTTTTGACCAATCAATTCATGGTTGAGAACGGATCGCCGGCCAGCCTCCGCCTGTCGCCTGGAAGAGCGCAACTGCGGCGTTGAGTTCGTCCGCTTCGGTCTGAATGACGGAAAGCTCGGCGGAGAGGAGCGCGCGCTGGGCATCGAGTTGCTCGAGATAGGAGGTATAGCCCGCCTGGTAGCGATTGCGCGCATGGCCGAGCGCGCTTTCCAGCGCGACCCGCTGCGCTTCCAGAGCAGCCAATTGCTCGCGGTGCCGAGCCACTGCCGCAAGGCTGTCCTCCACTTCCCGAAAAGCAGTGAGCACCGTCCTTCGATAACCGAAGGCAGCCTGTTCACGCCGCGCGGCGGCCGTATCGAACGTGCCGCGGTTACGACGCGCATTTAAAATCGGCTCCAGCACGCTACCACCCAGCGACCAGATGGCGACCGGATCGCCAAGCGCGCTGGAGACCACCGCGCCAGCCGTGCCACTGAGGCGGATCTGAGGCAGGAACTGCGCTCGTGCGGCGGCGAGCGTCGCGTCGGAAGCAGCCACCGTAAACTCTGCCTGAACGATGTCGGGCCGCCGGCGCAGCAATTCGGAGGGGAGCGCGTCCGGCATTGGTGGCCGCTGCAAATCTCCAATCGCCCGGCCGCGCATGATGGGTCCAGGATTGGAGCCGATCAGCAGACTCAGTGCATTTTCCTGACGTGTGGCGGCAAGTCGGAGCTGCGGAACAAGTTGTGCTGTCGCCTCATATTCGGCCTCCGCCTGCCGCAGCTCAAGATCGGAAGTGTAGCCGATCCTGGCCCGGTTGCGCGCAAGACGCAGCGCTTCGGCACGGTCGGTCAGAGTCGTTTGCGCAATGACGAGCCGGGCATCGAGTGCTCGCAGCGTGATATACCCTGTCGCGGTTGCGGCGGCGACGCTTAGCGCGGCGGCATCGCGCGCCGCCTGACTCGCCAGATAGCCTTGCCGCGCCGCCTCCACCTGATTGCCGATGCGGCCGAACAGGTCGACCTCGTAGGCGGCCTGGAAGACTGGCTGAATGGCTGAGCTGGTGGTCGGAGCACCCAGTGGGCCGATAGCGCGCTGGCGCACGGCACCGATGCCCAGATCCAGCGTAGGGAACAGTTGCGAGCGCGTTAGTGCTTCCTGCGCCCGGGCCTCGTGCACTCGAGCGGCAGCGATGGCGACGTCCGTGTTGCTGACCAGCGCCTGCTCGACCAGTGAATCGAGCACGGGATCGCCGAACAACTGCCACCAGCCCTGCTGGACCGGCGCCGTCGGACCAACGGCAGTGCGCCACTCCATCGGCGGATCGACCGCTGCCCCGGGGGCCAGCGGCGGGATCACGGGCGCACAGGCGCCCACGAGAAGGCAGGCGATGGCGATGCGGGCGCCCTTCACCGACTGCTCGTGTCGACACTGGCTTCGACCGACATGCCCGGTCGCAGCCGCTGCGCCAGCTTCTGGTTGGGATCGATCGCGATGCGCACGGCGATCCGCTGTGGCACCTTGACGAAATTGCCGGTCGCGTTGTCCGGGCGCAGAACCGAGAACTCGCTGCCCGCCGCCGGTGAGAGCTGTTGCACGCGCCCCGTCAACATGGCACCGCCCAACGCATCCACCCGTATCTCGGCACGTTGGCCGGGGAATATCCTGGCGGTCTGCGTTTCCTTGAAATTCGCGACCACCCAAACCGTGCGGGGCACCAGGAACAGGAGCTGAGTGCCCGCAGTGACATATTGGCCCAGCCGCACGCCGACCTCACTCACCTGCCCTGCCTGCGGGGCTCGGATGGTGGTGTTGGCCAGATCGATTTGCGCCAGCTTGAGCGCGGCTTTGGCGCTGGCCACGCCCGCTTCCAGTCCACCCCGGCCAACGGTGACGGTGCGCGCTTGCTCC
>DASRXY010000136.1:0-3727 GCA_035654035.1 Sphingobium sp.
GATTGGTGAAGGGGAAGTTGCTGGGGCTCGCCGCTTCCACGAAGCGCCGGGTGGCAAAGCGCAGCTTCTCCTTCTGTAGCGGATCGAGCCCATCCACCGCGTCGGAGAGACGCGTCAGGCCCTCGGCGGCGAGCAGATAGACCTGGCGGACGAGGTCGAAGAGCGGATTGTCCCGCCAGCGCGGATCGGCAAAGCGCCGGTCGCGGTCGGCGGCGCTGGGTAGGGGCGCGGCGCTCTCTTCCCCCTGGCCGGTGGTCTGCGTCAGGAACCGTTCCCAGAGCGCGACTCCCTTTTCCGCCATGTCCGCCTGGATACGGGCGATCTCCTCGACATTGGGGGACAGCGCCGCCATGGCCTCGGCGGGCCGGCTGCCGGCTTCCTCCATCATCCGGCCCGCCCGTTCCAGCAGCATCTGCTGGACCGTGCCCAGCATGCGGGTCCAGTGCTGCATCTGGCCGAGCGGCGAAAGCGCCGTGATTTCCTGTGCTGTCTTGGCCATGCCGCTCCTCGCGTCGATTCGCCCGCCCCTCGCTTTTAGTGGCACGCGACGACGGCGCGAGCTATATGGGCATTGGGCCGCGACGGATGAAGACCCGCGCCGTTGCGATATTTGCCCTGAGAACAAGGAGATCGACTTCCCAATGTCCGAAGAGTTCTACCGCATCAAGCGGCTGCCGCCTTATGTCATCGCCGAAGTCAACGGCATGCGGGCAGCAGCGCGGGCGGCAGGCGAGGATATTATCGATCTCGGCATGGGTAATCCCGATCTGCCGCCGCCCCAGCATGTCATCGACAAGCTGTGCGAAGTGGCGCAGAAGCCGAGCTCCCACGGCTATTCGCAATCCATGGGCATTCCCGGGCTGCGCAAGGCCCAGGCCAATTATTATGCGCGCCGCTTCGGGGTCGAGCTGGATCCGGAGACGGAAGTGGTCGTCACCATGGGGTCCAAGGAGGGCCTCGCCAGCCTTGCCACCGCGATTACCGCGCCTGGCGATGTCGTGCTGGCGCCCAATCCCAGCTATCCCATCCACATGTTCGGCTTCATCATCGCCGGCGCCACCATTCGCTCGGTGCCGACCACGCCGGACGAGCATTATTGGGAATCGCTGGAGCGGGCGATGGCCTTCACGGTGCCGCGTCCAAGCGTGCTGGTGGTGGGCTATCCCAGCAACCCCACCGCCGAGACGGTCGACCTCGCCTTCTACGAGCGGCTCGTCGCCTGGGCGAAGGAGAACCAGGTGTGGGTGCTCTCGGATCTGGCTTATTCCGAGCTTTATTATGACGGCAATCCCACGCCTTCCATTCTCCAGGTGCCCGGCGCCAAGGACGTGGCGGTGGAGTTCACCTCGCTGAGCAAGACCTACTCGATGGCCGGCTGGCGCATTGGTTTCGCGGTTGGCAACAAGAAGCTGATCGCGGCGCTCAAGCGCGTGAAGTCCTATCTCGATTATGGCGCCTTCACGCCCATCCAGGCCGCCGCCTGCGCCGCGCTCAACGGCCCGCAGGACATCGTCCAGCAGAACCGCGATCTCTATCACAAGCGTCGCGACGTGCTGGTGGAGAGCTTCGGCCGCGCCGGGTGGGACATTCCCGCGCCCAAGGCCAGCATGTTCGCCTGGGCGCCGCTTCCGCCCGCACTCAAGGAGATGGGTAGCCTGGAATTTTCCAAGCAGCTCCTTACCCACGCCAAGGTCGCGGTGGCGCCGGGCGTCGGCTATGGCGAGGACGGCGAGGGCTATGTGCGAATCGCCATGGTGGAGAATGAGCAGCGCCTGCGCCAGGCGGCGCGCAACGTGCGCAAATATCTCCAGTCCATGGGCATCAACACGCCCACGACCAAGGAAGCCGTGTGAACGCGCTGCAAGGGCTGACCGCTGCGGAGGTCAGCCAGGTCACGCACACGATCCAGCTCGCCGTGGCGCCCGTGTTCCTGCTCGCGGGTATCGTCGCGTTCATCAACGTCTGCGCCCTGCGCCTGGCCCGCGTCATCGACCGGGCCCGCGCGCTGGAGCGAGTGGTGCTGGAATCGCGCGGCGGCAAGCATGACCGCGCGATCGACGAAATCCATGTGCTCGATCAGCGTATCCGCGTGGTCAACCGGGCGATCCTGCTCTCGGTGCTTTCCGCGCTGCTGATCTGCGCGGTGGTTATCCTGCTCTTCGCCTCGAACCTGTTCGACATGAACATGGGCACGCTGATCGCCCTGCTCTTCATCGGCTCGATGCTGTCCATCGGCAGTGCTTTCGCCCTGTTCATCTACGAAACCCGCCTGGGCTCGCGCGTCATTCATATCCGCAATGAAATCCTCTACCATCAGGTGGAAGAGAAGTAGGGCGACGGGACGGCAGTCCAGCCTCCTGCACAAGCGGGAGCGTGGGGCAGGCAAGCGCGTCGGCCGCCTCTAGCTCCTGCTTTGCAGAAGCACTGTTGCGTCGGAAAAAGGCCGGCAATGGCCCGTGCGGCTCAATGGAATAGCAGCCATGCGTACGAGGCGCGCCACTGATGCGGCGCGCCTCGTGCTTCGTTTTACTGACGGGGTGCGGGAGCGGCGGGCAGCGTGGCCGGATCCCAATGCTCGTCGGCCTTGCCGTCGACGAAGCGCCACATGTCGAACCAGGTGGTCGTGTAGGTCTCGCCCGGCTTGGTCGGGTGCGGATAAGTGCGCGCAATCGCCACGGCCACCATGTCGCCCTCGGCCACCACGGCGGCGATCGGCGTGGTCAGCTTGTCGCAAGTGGGCGTACGCGGACGATTGGCGAAGAAGCTCTGCACGGCCTTGAGCCCGTCGGCGGCCAGCGGATTGTGCTGGATATAGCGCTCGGTCAGCCAGTTACCGGCATCGCTCCAGTGATTGCACTGCAGCAGCTCGCGCATGATATGCAGCGCGGCCTGCTTGTTGCGGTGGAGGACAGGATCCTTGTCCGTAAACAGCGCCTCGGGGTCGGGCACGCCCACCACTGGTGTCTGGGCGGCCAGCGGCGTGGCCATCAGGCCCAGCGCCATCGCGGTAATCAGGCGACGCATCATCATTCTCTCCTTGTTTAATGGACTGAAGCCCGGCGCATAATGAGAGGGGCCGCCGGAGCAATCAAGCTCCGAGCGGCCCATCGGCATGGTCAGCGGCCGGAAGTGCCGCCACCCGGGGATTTACGCCGCGTCTTCGCTCCTGCGAGCGTCGCGCGACCCGTCGCCAAATGCCTTAACGGCGGGCTCCCCGAACGGACTTGACCGACCCCATTGCTGAACCATGAGACATCGGATCACCTCCTTTCGCTTGCGTTGCAACTCACCGGAGGGCGGGCTGAAAGCCGGCGCCTTCCGTGAGCATAGATGTGAGTCAAAGCCGCCTAGCGAACAAGACTTGTATTTATCTTTTTTCGAATCATACTCATGCGCTCCGACCCGAAACCGGCGCACACTCCAACATTCTGAAACAAGCCTGAAAACGAAGGGCGCTTGGCCGACGCCGGTCCAGGGCGATCAGCCTCGGCAGTCCTCGACCACGCGGGCCAGCTCCGCCCAAACCGGCACGACAAGCCGCGTCCGACCCGGCGCCTCAATGGCAATGCGGCCGCGCGAAAAGGCAATCCAGTCGAAACCGGAATCTCCCGCTGGCCGCGTTATGCGCAGGCCAGCCCCCTCAGCCGTGCCAGGCCAGGACAGCACACCCGCCGTGGTGCGCAGCGTCACCGCGCCGGCCACGCTGGCGCCCGACAGCAGCAGGGAG
>DASRXY010000137.1:0-5758 GCA_035654035.1 Sphingobium sp.
CGCTCGGGATGCGTCGAGAGGGCGCCCGCCTGCGTCTGCGGCTGCACGATACCCCAGCCGAAAGTGTAGAGCATCTGCGGCAGGATAAGCGCGGCCCAGGCGCCCGGCCAGAGCGATACCGCCCCGAGCATGACCGCCGGCCCGGCGAGCTGGAACAGCGTGCCGATGCGCGCCGTTCCGTCCACGCCGCGATGGTGCACCAGCCGGTAAGAGGCGACATTGCCGGCCATGAAGCCCAGCGTCGAGAGCGCTAACAGCAGCGCGAAACCGCCCGCGGCAAAGCCGAGATGGCCAATGAACACCTCCGGCGCGGCCGAGGAGAAGAGCAGGATGCCGCTATAGGCAAAGGCGTTGCCGACGACATAGGCCATGAGCGCGGGTGAACGCACCAGCTCGGCAAGCGAGCGGAACAGCCCCGCCGGGTCGAGCGGCAGGCGTTTGCCCACCGGCAGTGTCTCGGGCAAGCGCGCGACGCTGACGAGCCACACGATCACCGCCATCGCCGTCATGGCAAGAAACGGCGCTCGCGCCCCACCCAGTTCGACCAGCGCGCCGCTCGCGAGCGGCGCCAGAATGGGGACGACGCCGAACAGCACGCCGATGAGCGCCAGTGCGCGCGCTGCCGCCTCGCGCGGGAGCTGGTCGCGCACGATGGTGCGGGCAAGCAGCACGGCCATGGCCGAGCCCAGCCCCTGCAACACCCGTGCGGCAAGCAGCCACTCGTAGCTGGGCGCCAGCGCGGCCAACACGCCTGCCAGCGCATAAACGAGCAACCCGACGAGAATAACCGGACGGCGGCCCAGCGCATCGGCGAGCATGCCGCCAACCAGTTGGGCGAGCGCGAAGCTGATGACGAAGGCGCTCATCGCCGTGGACGTGCGCGTCGCCTCCACGGCGAGCGTGTCCGCCAGTGCGGGTAGCGCGGGCGAGAGGCCGTCGATGGATGCCGGCAAGATCGCGGTCAGTGCCGCGAGCAGCACGATCTGGCCGATGGGCAGGCGATCGGCCGGACGCGCGGCAGCCGGCGCGCCGGGGCTTGAATTCATGATGACGGGCTCCGCTCAGCGATTGGCGGCGCTGTCGAGCTTGCCGAACCGGGCCTCGAACCCGGCGATGTCCCCCCGCGCGAGATAGCCGGCCTGCTCCACCCAGTTGTCGCGGGTGATGCGTCCCTTGAACGTCCCGAGCTGCGCATCGAGCGCGGTGATCTCGGCCGGGCCCAGCGCGGCGATCTGGTCGAATCGCGTGATGCCCAGCTCGCCCAGGCGCGCGGCCAGCTTGGGCCCCACGCCCTTGAGCTGGCGCAGGTCGTCGGCTGCGCCGGATGGCGGCGCGGCGACCACAGGCGCAGCGGCCGGCGGCGGCGGCGCGGCGGGCGCGGGCTGGGCCCGGACATCTTCCACCTTGTCGACGATCGCCTCCACCACGTCTTCCACGGCCTCGGTCGCCGCCCCGATGGCCGTCATGCTCGTGTCGATGTGGCGACCGGCAGTATTGCCGCGCGAACGGATCAGCCAGAAGAGGATGATCGCCGCGGCCAGGACGATCAGGAGAGTGATGACGAGCGATGGCGACATGATGCGGGCCCCTGTCAGAAGACGATGCATCGTGGGACGATGCGGCGAATTGAAGCCGCTGACCATAAGGCCCCGTTGGGCGCTTTGCCAAGCACGCGCTGCGCGGATTCATGGAACCCGGCGGCCCGGTCTGAACGCGGCAAAATATTTTCACGCCGCCCTTTTGACCTTGCAATTCGCGAAGGCGGCGGAAGCGCGCGCGTCGCCGCGCTGCAACACGCCGGAGCGACGCGCCGCACCCCCTTTCCATCGACGAACCGAAACCCTAATCTGCTCTTTACACCTTGCATCCCGAATCCAGTGTGGCACTATCAGTGGTGGTTCGGTAAGGGGAGCCACTCAACAATTTGTGCCTGTCGCGTCGAGCTCGGTTCGGCGCAGGGATCGTTGACGCCCCTGCCAAGGCGAACTGAAATAGCGCCGGCGCGTTATGCGCGGGGGCTTGATTAAATCGAACGAAGAAAGAACATTGGGGGTCTTGGACATGGAGTTTCGGGATTTGCAGGCTGAGCAGACAGCGGATGCCGCGACCTCTCGCGACACGGACAGCACGCCGGTGGCAACGTCGGCCCAGGGTGCCGTCGCGGCCAAGCCCGCGCGCGGCAAGAAGGCATCGAGCACCAACAGCATCGACGCGCGCCGCTTCGATGTGACGACGGATGCGAGCCGCGACGCGCTCCTCACCGAATTCGGCAAGGAGACGCTCAAGGACCGCTATCTGCTGCCCGGCGAATCCTTCCAGGATCTGTTCGCCCGCGTCGCGGCCGCCTATGCCGACGACCAGGAGCACGCCCAGCGGCTCTACGACTATATCTCGCGCCTCTGGTTCATGCCGGCGACGCCGGTGCTCTCCAACGGCGGCACCGGGCGCGGCCTGCCGATCAGCTGCTATCTCAACAGCGTGGACGACAGCCTAGAAGGCATCGTCAACACCTGGAACGAGAATGTGTGGCTCGCCTCGCGCGGCGGCGGCATCGGGACCTATTGGGGCGCAGTGCGCGGCATCGGCGAGCCGGTCGGCCTCAACGGCAAGACCAGTGGCATCATTCCCTTCGTGCGCGTGATGGATTCGCTCACCCTCGCGATTTCGCAGGGGTCACTGCGGCGCGGCTCGGCGGCCTGTTATCTCGACATCTCGCACCCGGAGATCGAGGAGTTCCTGGAGATCCGCAAGGCGAGCGGCGACTTCAACCGCAAGGCGCTCAACCTGCACCATGGCGTGCTCATCACCGACGCCTTCATGGAAGCGGTGCGCGACGGCGCCGAATTCGAGCTGAAGAGCCCCAAGGACGGCAGCGTGCGCGGCAAGGTCGATGCGCGCAGCCTGTTCCAGAAGCTGGTCGAGACGCGGCTGGCCACCGGCGAGCCCTATATCGTCTTCGCCGACACGGTGAACCGCGCGATGCCCAAGCATCATCGCGATGTGGGGCTCAAGGTCTCCACTTCCAACCTGTGCTCGGAGATCACGCTGCCCACCGGCCGTGACCAGCTTGGCAACGACCGCACGGCGGTGTGCTGCCTCTCCTCGCTCAACCTGGAGACCTGGGACGAGTGGAATGGCGACAAGCGCTTCATCGAGGACGTGATGCGCTTCCTCGACAATGTGCTGCAGGACTATATCGACCGCGCGCCGGACGAGATGGCCCGCGCCAAATACAGCGCCGAGCGCGAGCGCTCGGTCGGCATGGGCGTGATGGGCTTCCACAGCTTTCTGCAGGCGCGTGGCATTCCGTTCGAAGGCGCCATGGCCAAGAGCTGGAACCTCAGGATCTTCAAGCACATCAGCGCCAAGGCCAATGAGGCTTCGATGCTGCTCGCCCAGGAGCGCGGCCCCTGCCCGGACGCCGCCGACCAGGGCGTGATGGAGCGCTTTTCCTGCAAGATGGCCATCGCGCCGACCGCCTCGATCAGCATCATCTGCGGCGGCACCTCCGCCTGCATCGAACCGATCCCGGCGAACATCTACACGCACAAGACGCTCTCGGGCAGCTTCATCGTCAAGAACCCCTATCTGGAGAAGCTGCTGGCGCTGAAGAGCAAGGATTCGACCAATGTGTGGAACTCCATCCTGGAGCGCGGCGGCTCGGTCCAGCATCTCGACTTCCTGAGCCAGGAAGAAAAGGACGTGTTCAAGACCAGCTTCGAGATCGACCAGCGCTGGCTGGTGGAACTCGCGGCCGATCGCACGCCCTTTATCGACCAGGCGCAGTCGCTCAACCTGTTCATTCCCGCCGACGTCGAGAAATGGGATCTGCTCATGCTCCACTTCCGCGCCTGGGAGCTGGGTATCAAGTCGCTCTATTATCTCCGCTCGAAGTCAGTGCAGCGGGCGGGATTCGCAGGCGGGGTCGAGGCGGACAACACGCCCGAGCTGCGCAGGATCGAAGCCGAGGCGACCGATTATGACGAGTGCCTGGCCTGCCAGTAACGGGAGGTCGCGGGCCATAGATCCGGCAGAGTTCAAAAGGCCGGGGATCACAGGATTCCCGGCCTTTTTCCTGCCCGGCGTTCCGGTGAGCGATGCGTCGATGCCGTCGCGGCAAGGCTGATGGCTGATCGTCGGCGATATACAGAATGAACGACGGCGGAAGCGCGCCGGCAAGCGCCCTCCCGCACGCCATTCACCTCGCAGCCGGCCGGACGCTCAACTGCGGCGTCCGTGCTCCGGCGTCACCTCCAGCCCAAGCAAGTCCGCGGCATTGAGCCCGAGAATCCGCGCCTTGTCCGCTTCGTCGAGCCGGGCGTGGAAGCCCACCGGGTCGGGCTCGCTCATATCGAAGGGATAATCAGTGCCCAGGCAGAGCTTGTCTGCGCCATGCGTGCGCACCAGACTGTCGAGCTGGTCCTGATCGAACACCAGCGTATCAAGCCATAGCCGGCGCAGATAAGTGGAGGGCGCGTGCTGGCAATGCTCACTGCAATCGCCGCGCGCGCGCCAGCCATGATCCATGCGTCCCCAATAGCCGGGGATATAGCCGCCGCCATGCGCAACGCAGATCCGAAGGCCCGGATAGCGATCCAGCACGCCGCCGAAAATGAGATGGCCCACGGCGAGCGTGGATTCGAGCGGATTGCCGATCAGGTTGTTGAAATAATAATCGCTCATCCGCTCCGCGTGCGTGAAGCCGAGGGGATGGATGAAGAGGAGAACGCCCAGTTCCTCGGCGGCGGCCCAGAAGGGGCGCAGATGCTCGGCATGGAAATCGACGCCGTTGACGTTGGAGCCGATCTCGATCCCCCGCAGATCCAGCTCCTTCACGCAGCGGCGCATCTCGGCAATCGCCATTTCGACATTCTGGAGCGGCACCGTCCCCATGCCCACGAGCCGGTCGGGATGCTGCGCCACGGCCTGCGCCATGCCGTCATTGACCGCCTGCGCGGCAGCGCGGCCGGTCTCGGCATCGGCGAAATAGAAATATTGCCCCGGGCTGGGAGAAAGCGCCTGCACGTCGATCCCGAGCCGATCCATGTCCGCCAGCCGCGTATCGAGCGTGTTGAGCGTGCGGCCGATGGCGGCGAACTGCGCCCGGTTGACCTCGCTCGTGCGGGCATTGGTGAAATCGTTGATGCCGGGCGGCGGGCCGGGATAGCGCGCCTGCACGATCGCGTCCGCCGCGGGGATGCCGAGATGGCAATGAATGTCCACGACGAGGTGCTTGCCGCGCGCCTCGACCGGAATGGGCTTGCGCGTTCCACAGGTGGTGATGCTCATGACAGGCTCTCGTTCGTCAAACGTGCGGGCTGGATGGTGCCGGCGCAGGCGCCGAAGCCGATGGAAACGAAACCCTCCGCCATCGCACGGCCACGCAGCGTTAGCGTGTCGCCATCCTCCAACATCGTGCGGTGGCTTCCGTCGGGCAGCACGATGGGCGCGCCACCGCGCAGGGTGATCTCGGCGAGGCACGCACGGGACTCCGGCTCCGGGCCGGACACGGTGCCAGTCGCGATCAGGTCGCCCGGTTCGAGCGGGGCACCGTTGGAGGCCTGGTGCGCCACCATCTGGGCCAGCGTCCAGAACAGATCGCGCAGGTTCGTCCGCACGATGCGGCTCGATGCGCCGGCGGCATTCGCCAGCTCGGCTGTCAGTTCGATGGCGATGCCACCCCGCGCGCGGTCATCGGTGTCGAGCAGATAGGCAGCGATGGGCGCTTCTTCCGCCGTACGCCCGCGCGCCGCCATGC
>DASRXY010000138.1:0-5341 GCA_035654035.1 Sphingobium sp.
GCGTGCCACCCGAGCGGCGCCCCTGCGGGAAGCGGATCAGCTCCGGCGCAGTGAGCGCGGCATGGCGGCGGCCGACGATCTCGGCCCAGCGCGTGACGACGCTCGACTGAATGAAACCGAATTTACGGAAGGCGGCGCGACCGATGTCCGGCATGAGGTCGGAGATGGCACGCGGAGCCCCCACGCGCGGGCGCTCTCGCGAGTCTCGCGCTGCCGACTCGCGGGCAGTGCGGCGCGGCGCGCGCTTGGGAGGCTTATTGTCCGGGCTTTCCGTCATGGCGGGGTTCATGCCATAGCGCCCCGGTGGCAGTCGATGGCTTAATGGAGGCAGACGGGGTTTTGGCGCCCGCACGCGTGGCGCCGGCGCTGCTGGCGTATTATCGCGCCCATGCCCGTGCGCTGCCCTGGCGCAGCCCGCCCGGCGCGCCGCGGATGGATCCCTATCGCGTCTGGCTCAGCGAGATCATGCTCCAGCAGACCACGGTGGCGGCGGTTATTCCCTATTTCGAGGCGTTCACGGCGCGCTGGCCCACGGTGGAAGCCTTGGCCGCGGCGGACGAAGGCGCGCTGATGGCCGCCTGGGCGGGCCTTGGTTATTATGCGCGGGCACGCAATCTCCTGGCCTGCGCGCGCGCCGTGGCCAGCGCGCATGGCGGACGCTTCCCGCGCGAGGAGACGGCACTGCGGGCCCTGCCGGGCATTGGCCCCTATACCGCCGCCGCCATCGCCGCCATTGCTTTCGGCGCGCGAGCGGTGGTGGTGGACGGCAATGTCGAGCGCGTGGTGAGCCGCCTCTTCGCGGTGGAAGAGACGCTGCCCGGCGCCCGGGCGCGCCTGCGGGCGCTGACCGACAGCGTGACGCCGCACGAAAATGCGGGCGACTTTGCGCAGGCAATGATGGATCTTGGCGCCACCCTCTGCACGCCGCGCAGCCCGAATTGCCCGCGCTGCCCACTACGGAGCGGATGCAGTGCTTATGCGCAGGGCAATCCGGCGCGCTATCCGATCAAGGCGGCGAAGAAAGTGAAGCCGCTGCGCCGGGGCACGGCCTGGTGGATCGAGGCGGCGGGGCAGGTGTGGCTGGTGCGCCGGCCGAACAAGGGCCTGCTCGGCGGCATGATGGCGCTGCCCAGTGGCACCTGGCGCGAGGGCGGCAATGGCAATGCGCCGCCACTGCCGGGCGATTGGCGGCGCGCCGGCTGCGTGCGCCATATCTTTACCCATTTCGCGCTCGATCTCGACGTGGAGGCGTTGACGCTCCCTGGGCCGTTGGACACGGCGCGGCTGGAGAGCGTTCTCGGCGCGGGCCAGTGGTGGCCGCTTGCGGATCTGGGCGCAGCGGGCCTGCCCACACTGTTCGCTCGCGCGGCGGCCTTAGCACGCGGTGAGGAACCCAAGAAGGATGTCGCATGAGCAAGACGGAACCGGCACAGGCCCCACTCATACCCTTTACCGGCGGGCCACTCGATCGGGTGGATCAGGTGCGTGTCGATCCCGCGCAGCTCGCCGCGGCCTGGGCCGATCCGCGCGCGCGCATTGTCCAGCTCGATGGGCTCGATCCAGTGCTGGGCGCGGGCGGCACGCTGGCAACCATACCGGCGCCGGCCGAGGCTGCGCTGGCCGATCATGCACTGCTCGGTATCCGCCCGGACGGCGCGCCGCTCTTCGCTTCGCTGAGGGGCACGCCGCCGTCCGAACCGCCTGCCGTGCCGCCGCGCGTATGGCAGATCGCCGCCGAGATGCAGGCAGAGGACCTCGCGATCTATGGCGGCGCGCGCAGCTTGGTGGACTGGCACCAGCGGCACCGCTTTTGCGCCAGTTGCGGCCAGCCGACAGTGCCTGCGAAAGGGGGCTGGTCGCGCCGGTGCGAGGCTTGCGCAACCGAGCATTTCCCGCGCACCGATCCGGTCGTCATCATGCTCGCCGAGTATGAGGGCAAGGTGCTGATCGCCCGCAGTCCGCGCTTCCCGCCCGGCCGCTTTTCGGCACTGGCCGGCTTCGTCGAACCGGGCGAGAGCTTCGAGGAAGCGGTACGCCGCGAATTGTGGGAAGAGACCGGTATCCGCACCGGCCGGGTCGATTATCTGATGAGCCAGCCCTGGCCCTTCCCCTCGCAACTCATGATCGCCTGCATGGCGCAGGCGCTGGATGATGCGCTCACGCTCGATCTTACCGAAGTGGCCGAAGCAATGTGGGTGAGCCGCGCCGATGTGGCCAAGGCCTTCGCGGGTGACGCTGATGCGCGCTTCCTGCCGCCGACGCGTATCGCCGTCGCGCATCATATGCTGAAGCACTGGCTGGAGCGCCCCTGATCCTTGCCCATTGCCGTGCGACGCTCGATAGTGGCGCGATGATGCAATGGATTGTCGTCGCCGCGATCATCATCGTGACGGTGCTCACGCTGCCGATGCAGATGCGCTCGATCAAGCGCTCTCGTAAGGGGCGCGCGGGAAGCATCATGGCGTCGCTCGCGGAGGGAGCCAATGCTGCGCTCGATCCGAACAAGGCGATGATCGCGGTGGAACTGGAGAAGCGCCGGAATGCGGACGGCGAGGAAGCCCCCGGCAAAGACGAGCCGATTGTCGAGGACAGGCCGTCATCGTACGAATGACCTCGCGCCCGCGGAGACAGGCTTGACGCGCCGTCCGGCGGACCGTTAGTCCGCTGTTTGGACAACGCTGTCAATCAAGCGGCGGAACCGGGGAGGACGATCATGATCGCAACAAGGATCGGCGCGGGCCGCCTGGCCGTTGGTTGCATGCTGCTTGCTGGTAGCGGTGCGGCGCTCGCGCAACCGTCTGCGCCCGCTGCGGCCGCGCCCAAGAGCTGCCTCGGGCAGGGCTTCTTCCCCGGGCCCGCTGCCTATAAGTCGGTCGAGCAATTGCCGGATGGGCGCGTCACCTTCCGCCTCTGCGCGCCGGACGCGAAGGAAGCGAAAGTCACCAGCGCCGATATCGCCGACATCATTCCCATGGGCCTCCCCGCCGGATCGCCTGTGGGCCTCGCCATGTCTCGCGACGCGACCGGCCTGTGGAGCGTCACGACTGCCAAGCCGGTGCCCGCCGACACTTATCGCTTCAATTTCCAGGTGGACGGCGCACGCGTGCCCGATCCGCAGGGGACGACATGGTCGCAGGAGCGGGTCGGCATCAATTCCACTTTCGAAGTGAAGGGCCCCGCCGGGGATTTCCAGACCTACAGGGCCGATGTGCCGCACGGCACAGTGAGCATGGTCGACTATTGGTCAAAGTCGCTCGGCATCAAGCGGCGCGCCCATGTCTATACGCCGCCGGGCTACATGAACGGGACGGAGCGTTATCCCGTGCTCTATCTCGTCCACGGCGCCGGCGACAGCGACGATAGCTGGACCAGCGTGGGCCACGCCCATTACATCCTCGATAATCTGATCGCGGCGGGGAAGGCCAAGCCGATGATCGTCGTCATGCCCTTCGGTCACACGCCGGATCGGCCGGGCGGCGACATGCTGGACAATGACGATTTCGGCAATGACCTGCTCAAGGACCTCATGCCGCACATCGAGGCCAGCTTCCGCACGCTCAATGCGCCGGACCAGCGGGCCATGGCCGGCCTTTCCATGGGCGGCGCGCACACCATCCGCAATGGCCTCACGCATCCCGAGCTGTTCCATTATGTCGGCATCTTCTCGATGGGCCTGGGCATGAACAACGATGCCGCCCAGGTGACGCGCTACGAGCAGCAGAACGACGCGGCGCTCAAGCGCGGCGAGACGGAACTGAAGCTCGTCTATTATGCCATGGGCAAGGACGATTTCCTCTACGGCACCGTTGCTCCCACCCGCGCCATGCTCGACAAATACAAGATCGCGCACGTCTATAACGAGAGCGAGGGCGGCCATACCTGGATCAACTGGCGACGCTACCTCGCCGATTTCGCGCCGCGCCTGTTCAAATAGGGCGGTGCGGTCCCCCGCACCTGCGCCCGACCGGGCCAACACCACCCCGCCCGCGACCACCTCCAGGCATCACCTCAACCTTGCGTCACCCCAGCGAAAGCTGGGATCTCTCAGGCCCTCCTCGCTCATCCGCCATCACGATGTTCCTGTGTAGGCAGGAGCCAATTGCGGTTACGCGGTTCGACCGGCCCTATGCGTCGTAGGTGTGGCAGCTCCGCTTCCCCCCTTCTTCCCACATCCTGCTAACCGCCACCCGCACGCATCCAAGCCCTGCCCGCGCATTGCGTCGCGCAGGCGCCCGGTCTAAAGCGCGGGATCGTTCTTCTCCTGCCGGATTTCCGCCTCTATGCTTAGCCTCGATGAAGCCCTCGACCGCGCGCAGTCCCTCGTTGATGCCGCGCGGCGGGCGGGTGCGGATGCCGCGGATGCCATCTATAGCTGTGACGCTTCGGCCGGTGTGAGCGTGCGGCTGGGGCAGCTCGAAGATGTCGAGCGCTCCGAATCCGAGCATATTGGCCTGCGTGTCTTCCTGGGGAATCGCTCGGCCACCGTTTCCTCTTCCGATCTCGCGCCGCGCACGCTTGCGACGCTGGTCGAGCGCGTGCTCGCCATGGCGGCCGAGGCGCCCGAGGATGCCCATGCCGGCCTGGCGCCGGAAGAGCGGCTGATGCGCCGCAAGCCGCCTAATCTCGATATTGACGATGGCGAGGAGCCGGACATGACGGCGCTGCGTGAGCGGGCGCTGGCCGTCGAGGATGCCGCGCGTGCCGTGCCTGGCGTTACTAACAGCGAGGGTGGCGGCGCCGGCCACGGCCGCGCGCAGATGGCTCTGGTGACGAGCCATGGCTTTGCGGGGGCTTATAGCGGTTCCAGCCATTCGCTGTGGGCCAGCGTGCTCGCTGGCGAGGGCGCCGGCATGCAGCGCGATCATGCCAGCCATAGCGCGCGCCATTTGGACGACCTGGAGCAGGCGGATGCTATTGGCTTGCGCGCCGGCACTCGCGCTGTCTCGCGCCTCGATCCGCGCCGCGTACCGAGCGGGGCCATGCCCATCATCTTCGATCCGCGCGTGAGCGGCAGCCTCATCGGCCATCTGCTCGGTGCGATGACTGGCCCGGCGGTGACGCGCAAGGCCAGCTTCCTGCTTGGCAAGCGCGGTGAGCGCATCCTGCCTGCCGGCCTCCATGTGGTGGACGATCCGCTGCGCCAGCGCGGCTTGCGTTCCCGCCCCTTCGACGGCGAGGGGCTGCCGACCGCGACCATGCGCCTCATCGACGACGGCGTCCTGGTCGACTGGCTGCTTGACAGCGCCTCGGCCCGACAGCTCGGCGAGCAGCCCACCGGCCACGCCACGCGCGGCGGTGGCTCCCCCGGCGCGGGCACCAGCAACGTGCATCTGGAAGGCGG
>DASRXY010000139.1:0-2399 GCA_035654035.1 Sphingobium sp.
GCCGAAGTTGTAGGCGATGCCCAGCAGCGCGCTGTGCGAACGGACGCTCGTCTTGGCGTTGAGAGCCGTGTCGCTCACCAGATGAATGTTCGGATGCATGAACAGGCGATACTTCAGCGAAACATCGACCCGCTCCGTCACCGGCAGACGCAGACCAGCCAGAAGCTGCCAGGCCAGACCGCTGTCCGAATCGCGCGTGGTGGGCAGCGAAATGCGCGAGCGCGCCACGCCGATACCGCCGCCGAAGAAGCCCTGGACGCCGTCGTCGGGACCAACGTCCACGAGGCCGTTGAGCATCACGCTGTCGACGCGCACCATGCCGCCGGGCAGCTCAGCAAGCGAATTCGAGAAGCTGGTGGCCTTGTTGTTCGCCTTCTTGTGCGCATATTCGGCTTCCAGACGGAAGGTGCCGAAATCGTAGCCGAAGTTGACGTCGGCATCATAGCCGGTCTTGCGCGACGTATTCGCGGTCACGCCATTCGAGAACGACGTCTGCCAGCCTTCGACCAGCATGGCACCAATGTCAGCGCCGACGTACCAGGACTTGTCCTTGGCAAGTGACGGAGAGGCCATCACTGTCGTAGCGAGCGCCATGGCTATGCCTAGCTTTCGCATTTTCTTCCCCTTTCAACGGTAGGTCGCAGTTACTACTGGCCTGCTCTAATCCTGCGGCTTGGCCGTTGCAAGAGTCACATGCACATAGTTGCTAAAATGTCGCAATTTATCAACAACTGTCAAATGACCTTGGAACGCCCCGTGCCGCTAAGTCGTTAACCGCGATCAACTTGCGATCAGCCCATGCGTCCGTAGCGTCGCGAGCAGGGCGAGAAGCGTGGCGCGCGCCTCCGTGTCAACCATCGTGCCGCCCGCCGGATCGGCAATGGCGGGCTGCCTGGCGCCGATGATCTGGTCCCCGGCAATGACGTATCCGTCGCTCCGAGCGCCCTCGTCGATCCAATCCGCGCCATCGAATCGCATCATACATGCCCGGTCGGAAACCCAGGCGCGCCAGCCTGCCGCAGGGGAAACGAAGCGCCAGCCGGCGTCGCTCCATCCCGCTAAGGCGTCGTCCCGGCCGGCCCAGGCGCCACTGCCCCCGTCCGCAACGATCCAGCATTGACCCGGCGTCGGAGAAGCCGGTGGCACCGCGAGATCCGCGCTCTGCACGACGGATTGGCAGACCATGTCGAGCGCCAGCAGCGCCTCGTTATGGACCAGTTCCTTCTGGGCCTGGCCCGCCGCCAGCAGCGGCAACGCAAGGCGATCGGTATAAGTGAGGGACATGCGTGTCTCCGTCAGATTGGTCAGGAAAGCGGGAGAAACAGGGGCCGGCTCGGCCCAAAGGTGCCGATCTGCCGGATGGCTATGCTCAGGGGCACCCCGCCGGCCGCGATCAGGTCTGCCGCCCGCTCGGCCGCCGGATAGAGCCAGCGCGGCTCATCGGTCTCGATGGCGCGCAGCGCCGTCCCCCCCGCCATGAGCGTGAGGCGATACCGTTCGCGCTCCTCGCCGAGCGGCGCGTCGACAAGGTCCCGCCAGGCCCAGCCCAGACGGCTGCGGCGGATCCAGCAGACACCGAGGTCCCCACCCTCGGCCCAGATACGGCCATGGACGGGCGCGGGCGGCAACACGGCCCGGCCATCGACCGGCCACTCCGCCTCGGCCGGCACCAGGTCGCCCGCGCCGCTGGCGCGCATCATCAGCAGGCGGCCGATGTCGCCCGCCGTCGTCGGGATGGTGGCCAGCCGTGCCGCATCCAGGAGCACGAAACGCTCGCCGGTCCTGTGGCCGGTCATCGCCCATTCCGTGCCGCGCCAGCCGCGCACCAGCCGGGAGAGCCGGTAGCGCCCCGGCGCAAGGAGGCTGGCCTTGCCATATTGCAGGAGCTCCGCGCCCAGCGCGCAGAGATTGGCGCCGCTCGCAAGCTCACCGTCGTCCGCATCGATCAGGCTGTCCGCCGCGTTGTCGAGCTGAATCTCGACCGTGGTGCGCCCGTCGATCCGCCAGGGCCGTCCGTCGGCCAGCTCATCCAGCGCTGTACCCAGCACCGCGCGCGGCGCCGTCGCGCCCATGGGCTCGGCCGTTTCGGTCTCCGCATGATAACGCAGCAGCGCCGCGCGTCGCCAGCCCGCCGTGTCACCTGTCGCGGCGGCAAAAACCAGCGGCGTCTCCGCCAGCCGGTCGTCGGGTGCCGCCAGTTCTACAAGGGCGAGATGCGTCGGCCCCTGCACAAGGTCCGGCGGCAACAACGCCTGCCCCGAATCGCCCGCGCCGGGCAACGACGCCGTCCCGCCCGCTACGGTCCGGAGCGCGAGGCGCGGGGCCATGTCCTGCCATTCCACCTGCTCGACGATCCAGCGCCCCGGCTCTCCTTCGACGGTCACCACATCGCCGGGCGC
>DASRXY010000140.1:0-9134 GCA_035654035.1 Sphingobium sp.
TTGGCGAGAAAGCGCGGACGGTTAGCCATTCACGCGACATGAGCCCATCAAAAATGGCAAGATGGCCCTATGCGTGCCAGATGATAGCGCCGACGACGGCAGGTTGAAGGGCGGGTGACAAATGTCACCGCGGAGACCATGCCTTTTGGTTATGTGTATGTATAGTGATGGAAAAATCTCGATCTAGGAGCGAAAAATCTGAAGATTTTAATTGTCACAGATCAGGCCGATCTAGGGAGGGAAGGGGAGGGAGCTGTCCTCTCAGATCCAAAATATGGAAAACTTAATTGTTACTGAGGCCAAGATTTCTTTTTATTTTGATGAGTAATCTGAAAATTTCAATTGTCACAGAACATTGTTCGGGAGGAAGGGCTGCAGCGGAGGCGCTGTCGCGTGTTCCCGAGCGTGACTAGCCAACATTCATGGCAGCGCCACCTTGGCGCACGGGCGGTGCGATCCCTTGTCAATTCCCATTTGTTGAGCCAGTCAGGGCTGAGGGTGGCCCAGCCTGCCCGCTCATGCGGCGGGGGCGCCGGGATGGGAGTGGATTGGCGGGATGGCGAAACGCAGCAAGCGGCCGACGATCATCGACATTGCGCGGCAGGCCGGCGTGTCGTTCAAGACCGTTTCCCGCGTCCTCAACAACAATCCTCATGTCGGCAAGGACCTGCGCGAGCGCGTGCTCAAGGCGTCCGCGGACCTCGATTACCGTCCCAATCTCGCGGCGCGCTCGCTGGCCGGACCCCGCAACTATTCCATTGCACTGCTGATCCCCATTCGCTTGGCCGACATGCAGGGCGATGACGATTGGTATCTTCCCGCGTTCCTCTCGGACCTGCAGTTCGCCGCGCTGCTGGCCTGCCAGAAGCTCGGCTACCGCCTGTCGGTGGAGATTTGCGATGTCTCGGCCGGCGCGGCGCCGCCCGCGGTTCCGGCCGGCATCCTGCGTGGCGAGTATGACGGCGTCATGATCGCGCCGCCGCTGTGCGACCGGCCCGAGCTGGTAACCGCGATGGCAGCGACCGGCATTCCTCATGTGCTCATCGCGCCGGGGCTCGAGGCAGCGGACGCGCTGTCGGTCGCCACGGATGAATATGGCGGCGCGGCGGCCATGACTCGCCACCTGCTGGAGCTCGGCCATCGCCGTATCGCGTTCGTCCAGGGGCCAGAGGGGCACAAGGCGGCTTCCGCGCGGCTTAAAGCCTATCGGGACGTGCTGGCGCAGGTCGATCCGGCGCTGGCGCCGATCGTCGAAAGCGGCCTCTTTAATTTTCCCTCCGGCTATCGCGCGGCCGAGGCGCTGTTGGCGCGCGACAAGCCGCCTACCGCCATCTTCTGCGCCAATGACGATATGGCGGCCGGCGCCATCGCCGCCGCCACCCAGCGGGGCCTGCGCGTGCCGGACCAGCTCTCCATTGTCGGCTTCGACGATTCAGCCATAGCGCGCTTGACCTGGCCGCCGCTCACCACCGTGCGGCAATCGCTGGGCGCCATGGCGGGCGCCGCCGTCCAGCTCCTGACGGGGAACGGGGAGGGCGCAAGCGGCGAGGACAGGCGGCATATCACACTCTCCTACAAGCTCATCGAGCGCGCCTCGGCCCGATCGCTCCGGGGGTGATGCAGAGGGGAGGTTCAGGCGGTGCTTGCCTGCCTGGGTTGTGCGCGTCCCTTCCTCGAATCCCGTCCATCCTGAGCCCGTCTAAAGCTCCTTCTTTGAAACGCTCAAGGAAAGGGAAGGTCATTCACAAGCTGGGGCCGAATGGGGACGGGCGAGGAAAAAGCCTTCAAGGCGATACCCGGAGACTGACCTGTGCAGGGCGTGCCGCCTCGCCTTTCTCGGAGCCTCACATCGAACACCGCTGTGCAGCTTGCCTGAACGGCGCCCCACCAATTTTGTAGACAACGCTGTCTGGGCGAGACATGGAAGACATGGCCGACCCTGTCGGACGAATGGAAGATCGGGGAGGGAGCAGCGATGGCGAGGCAGACGAGCGGATGGACAGTGGCCGGTGGCGTCGCGCTGCTGACCGGCCTGCTGGCGCAGCCCCTGGCCGCTCAAGTGGATGACCCGGCCGGCGCTCTCACCATCGATGGCGCGCCATTCCGCGATCTCAACCGCAATGGCGTGCTCGATCCCTATGAGGACTGGCGGCTCACGCCTGAGCGCCGGGCAGACGACCTGCTCGCGCGCATGACACTGGAGGAGAAGGCGGGCGCGATGATGCACGGCACGCTGCCTGGATCAGGCGGCCTTGGCATCGGCGATTCCAACCAGGGCTACGATCTGGCGCAAGCCGGCGCGCTGATCGGCGGCAAGCACATCACCAGCTTCATCACGCGCTTGTCTGCGGCCCCCGAGCAACTCGCCGCGCAGAACAATGCCGTGCAGCGCCTCGCCGCGGAGGGACGGCTGGGCATTCCGGTCACGATCAGCACCGATCCGCGCAACCATTTCGATTATGTGCTGGGCGCGGCCGCGCAAGCGCGCGGCTTCTCTCAATGGCCCGAGGCGCTTGGCTTCGGCGCGCTGCGCGACCCAGCCACCACACGCGCCTTCGCGGACATTGCCCGGCAGGAATATCGCGCCGTGGGCATCCACATGGCGCTCTCCCCGCAAGCCGATCTTGCCACCGAGCCGCGCTGGAGCCGCCTCACCGGCACGTTCGGTTCGACGGCCCCACTCGTCTCGCCGCAGGTCGGTGCCTATGTCGAAGGCTTCCAGCATGGCGCGGACGGCGTCGCCAAGGATAGCGTCCTCGCCGTGGTCAAACATTGGGTAGGCTATGGTGCCCAGCCCGAAGGCTTCGACGGGCATAATTGGTATGGCCGCTATGCCGTAGTTGACCAGGGCGAGTTCGCCGAGCATGTCGCGGCTTTCGACGGCGCGTTCGCGGCGCATGCCGGTGGGGTCATGCCGGCCTACACAATCCTCAAGGATTTTGAGCTGGGCGGCAAGCGGGTGGAGCAGGTCGGCCCCGGTTTCAGCAAGGAACTGCTCACAGACCTCCTGCGAGGCGAGAAAGGCTATCAAGGCTTTATCGTCTCGGACTGGGCGATCACCAATGATTGCACGCCTGGCTGCCGCGATCCGCAGCAACCGCAGGCGCCGAGCGACATCGCCATGCCCTGGGGCATCGAGGGGCTGAGCCAGGCCGAGCGCTTCGCCAAGGGGGTGGACGCGGGCATCGATCAGTTCGGCGGCGTCGACAAGCCGGAAATCCTGGTCGCGGCCGTCAGGTCCAGACGGCTGGACGAATCCCGGCTCGACCAGTCCGTGCGCCGTGTCATGATCGCCAAGTTCCGGCAGGGCTTGTTCGATGCGCCCTTCGTCGACCCCCAGGAGGCCGCGCGCGTCGTCGGCAATGCCGCCTTCCGGCAAGCGGCGGACGATGTACAGCGCCGCGCGCAGGTGCTCCTTGAAAACAATGGGGCGCTGCCGCTCAGGCCGGGCATGCGGGTCTTTCTGCATGGCATTGCTGCTGATGCTGCCCGCGCGCACGGGTTGACGGTGGTCGAGCGGCTGGTGGATGCGCAGGCCGCGCTGTTCCGTCTCACCACGCCGAGCGAGATGCTGCATCCCAATCATTTCTTCGGCAGCCGGCAGAAGGAAGGGCGCCTGGATTTCCGTGACGGCGACCCGGATTATGAAGCGCTCAAGGCCGCCGCGGCCGCCAAGGTGCCGGTGATCGCCTCCATCTATCTCGACCGCCCGGCGATCCTGGGCAATGTCCGCGACAAGACCGCCGCGCTGCTCGGCAATTTCGGCGCTAGCGACGAGGCCTTGCTCGACGTGATGCTTGGCAAGGCGCGGGCGCAAGGGCGTCTGCCGTTCGAGCTGCCTGCCTCGATGATGGCGGTCGAACGCCAGCGCCCGGGTAAGCCGGACGACAGCGGCGCGGCACTCTATCCTTTTGGAGCGGGGATCGTCGACTGAGCGGCTGGGGCTGGAGGGCGCAAAACCCATCGCCGATCCGCTGGGTGCATTTACATCGCGGCCAAGACCGACACGCCGCCGCAGCATGCCATCCTCGATCACCTTCGCACAGCTCCCGCGCTGATCGAGCTGGCCTGTGCCGAATGCCGTGTGGAGATCGCCGTGATGAAAGCCCGCTTAGCCAGCCACTTCGAGAAAAGCGGCCAATGGAGCTCACTCCGGAGGATGGAGCCAGCGACGGCGCGATAACCTAAACGCGCGGCCCAAAGGCCGAACACTCTCTAAGTCTAGGAAAACTGGAGCGGGCGAAGGGATTCGAACCCTCGACCCCAACCTTGGCAAGGTTGTGCTCTACCCCTGAGCTACGCCCGCTCTGGCGGTCGCGGGGAAGCCCCGGCGACGGGTGAGGCGGGCACCTAGCATCGGCTTTGCGGGCCGGCAAGCCTCTTTTGCATGCGGCGCTAAAGAATTCTGGCGCGCCCTTGCGGAAGGGGGGCGCGGCACCCCATAATGAACGGCGGTTCAACGGATTTCGATGCAGAGGGAGACGACGTCTTGGCGACATTGGGCTTGAGCGAGCAGGACAAGGCTGCGATCGCGGATTTCCGCCGCGATGTCGTCGAGCCGTCGCAGACCAGCCTCGTGCTCGTGGACTTCTGGGCCGAGTGGTGCGGGCCGTGCAAGCAGCTCTCGCCGGTGATCGAGAAGATCGCGGCCGAATATGCCGACAAGGGCGTGCGGCTCGTGAAGATCAATGTGGACGAGAATCGCTTCATCGCCGGCCAGTTCCGCGTTCAGTCGATTCCCACCGTCTATGCCATTTTCCAGGGCCAGCCTGTCGCGGACCTCACCAGTGCGCGCACCGAGGGGCAGTATCGCCAGATGCTCGACCAGATTCTGGCGCAGCTTCCCATCGAGAGCGAAGCGAGCCGACAGGCGGAGGATCTGGCGCCGCTTATCGCTATGGGCGAGGACGTGCTGGCTTCGGGTGATGCGGAGCGGGCGCTCGGTATCTTCGGTCAGATCAGCGATATGGCGCCGGACAATGCCGAGGTGATCGGCGGCAAGCTGCGCGCATTGGTGGCGCTGGGCCGGCTGGATGAGGCCGATGGGCTGCTCGCCGACCTGCCAGAAGCCGTGGCCAAGGAACCCGCCGTGGAGCGTGGCCGCGCTGCCATCGCGCTCGCGCGCAGCGCCACTCCCGGTGTGGACACAGCGCCGCTGGAAGCGCGCGTCGCTGCCAATCCGCAGGATTATGCAGCACTCTTCGATCTTTCGGCCGCACGCATGGCCCAGGGTGATCGTGACGGCGCCGCCGATGCGCTGCTCGCCATTATTGCTGGCGAACGCGATTGGGAAGAGGGCAAGGCGCGTAACCAACTCCTCCAGCTCTTCGAGGTGGTCGGCCTGGAAGACCCCTGGGTGAGCAATCAGCGCCGCCGGCTCTCGGCCATTCTTTTCTCCTGACAGGCGCGCGGCCGCCTGACATGCCCCGCCGCCTCGCCATCTTTCCGCTGAGCGGCGCGCTGCTCTTTCCGCGCGCTTCGCTGCCGCTGCATATCTTCGAACCGCGCTATCGGGCAATGATCTCGGATGTGATGGCGCGCGACCAGCGCATCGGCATGATCCAGCCGAGCGGGCCGGGCGAGCCGCCGCCGCTCTTCAGCGTGGGCTGCATCGGCCGTGTGGCGGAGATCGAGGCGCTGGAGGACGGGCGTTTCAACATCCTGCTCGCTGGCGAGGCGCGGTTCCGCGTGCTGCGTGAGCTGGATGTCGCGACGCCCTTCCGCCAGGTCGAGGCGGATGTTTTTCCGTGCGAGGCAGACGAGGTCGGGATTCTGGCTTCCAGCGAGCGCGCCGCGCTGGAGGATGAGGCCCGCCGCTTCGCCACGCGGCAGGGCTACAAGGTGGATTGGGACGCCGTCACCCGGCTGGACGACGAGACGCTGGTCAACGGCATTGCCCGCATCGTCCCCTTCGATCCTGCCGGCAAGCAGGCGCTGCTGGAGGCCAACACCGTTTCCCAGCGCTCCGAACTGGCTATTCAGCTTATGCAGTTCATCCGCAAAGGCGACGGGCGGAGCGACGCCATTCTGCAATAGCGAGAGCGGAGAGGGCAGGGGCGGAGCCGGCCTTGCGAGGATAAGGGGCGGGCCTGTGTCGCCTTGAGAGCCGTGCGTGACTTTGCGCTCAGATCATCTCCGTCGGGCGCACCAGCCGATCAAAGGTTGCAGCGTCGACGAGGCCCAAGGCCAGGCCAGATTCGCGCAGAGTCAGGCCCTCGGCATGGGCGTGCTTGGCGATTTTCGCGGCGTTGTCATAGCCGATTTCCGGCGCCAGCGCGGTCACGAGCATGAGGCTGCGCTCGACCAGCTCGGCGATACGCGCTTCATTGGGCACGATCCCTTCCACGCAGCGCTCGGCGAAGCTTTCCATGCCCACGGCGAGCAGGTGGATGGAGCGCAGCACCGCCGCGCCGATCATCGGCTTGAACACGTTGAGTTCCAGATGGCCCTGGAGGCCGCCGACGGTCACGGCCTGATGGTTGCCGATCACCTGCGCGGCGACCATGGTGAGCATCTCGCATTGCGTGGGATTGACCTTGCCGGGCATGATCGAGCTGCCCGGCTCGTTAGCGGGAAGGTCCAACTCGCCGAGCCCCGAGCGCGGACCTGAGCCGAGCAGGCGGATGTCGTTGGCGATCTTGGTGAGGGCGACGGCCAGCGTGTTGAGCGCACCGGAGAGATGGACCAGCGGATCGTTGGAGGCCAGGGCTTCGAACTTGTTGGGTGCGGTGAAGAAGGGGAGGTCCGTCAGCACGGCGATCTGGTTGGCGACCGCTTCGCCAAAGCCCTCCGGCGCATTGAGCCCGGTGCCGACCGCCGTGCCGCCCTGCGCCAGGGCCATGAGATCGTGCATCACGGCATGGGCAATGCGCTCGCGGCAATTAGCGAGCTGGCAGGCATAGCCGGAAACTTCCTGCCCCAGCGAGAGTGGTGTTGCATCCTGCAGGTGCGTGCGGCCGATCTTGACGATGCCGGCCCATTGCTCGGCCCGCGCGGCGAACAGATCGTGCAGATAATCCAGCGCAGGCAGCAGATCGTCCGTGGCGGCGCGGGCAACGGCGATGTGCAGTGCGGTAGGGAAGCTGTCGTTGGAGCTTTGGCCCATGTTCACATGGTCGTTGGGGTGGACCGGTGCCTTGCCGCCGCGCGTGCCGGCGAGCAGCTCGTTGGCGCGGCCAGCGATCACCTCGTTGACGTTCATGTTGCTCTGGGTGCCACTGCCGGTCTGCCAAATGACAAGGGGGAACTGGTCGTCATGGCGGCCGGCTGCCACTTCCGCCGCCGCGGTTTCGATGGCCTCGGCAAGGCGCGGGTCCAGCCCATGATCGCGGTTCACGCGCGCCGCTGCCTGCTTCACGATGGCAAGGGCGTGGACGATGCCCAGCGGCATGCGCTCGGTGGCGCCGAATGGGAAATTCTCGATGCTGCGCTGGGTCTGCGCGCCCCAATAGGCATTGGCGGGCACCGCCACCTCGCCCAGGCTATCGGTTTCGATGCGCGTCTCGCTCATAGCCGTCTCCCGCCGTTGGTGCCGCGCAGCATGGCGGCGCAGCAATGCAAAGGCAAACGCATGGACGGGGCTAATGGGTTCAGCCGACGATAAAATTGTCCCAGATGAGCTTGGCGGTGAGCGCGAGGCTGACCGCGATGAGCAGCGGGCGGATGACGCGAGCACCATGCCGCATGGCGACATGCGCGCCCATCCAGGCACCCACCATCGACGCTGCCGCCATCAGCAGCCCTACGAGCCACCAGGCCTGGCCGGCCGCCACGAACAGGATGACGCTGGCGAGATTGGAGGCGAAGTTGAACAGCTTGGTATGTGCCGCTGCGCGCACCAGCCCCATGCCGCGCAGGCCGACCAGGCTGGTGGTGAAGAAGCTGCCGGTGCCGGGGCCGAAAAAGCCGTCGTAGAAGCCGATGGCGCCACCCAGCGGGGCATAGCCGCGCGGCGAGAGGCGAGCCGGCGTCTCCGCGTCCGTCATCCGCGGCGAAAGGATCATATAGGCCATGGCGGCAATGACGAGGAGCGGGATGATCCGCTTGAGCGCATCGGCGGCGATATGCTGCACGGCCAGCGCGCCAAGCGCGGCGGCGGCGAACACCGCCAGCGTCACGACGGCATGGGCGCGGAAATCGATATAACCACGCCGGGCAAAGCGCGCGCAACTGGTCGCGACGCTGAACACCGAGGCGAGCTTGTTGGTGGCGAGCGCATTGACCGGCGGCAGGCCGGCGGCGAGCAAAGCGGGCACGGTGATGAGCCCGCCGCCGCCGGAGATGGCGTCGATGAAGCCGGCGAGCAGCGCGGCGGCCGCGAGCAGGGCGTAGGTTTCGGGTCCGAGGGTCAGCATGAGAGGAGGGTGGTCATTCTAGGCATGGCAGGCGCACGGCTGGTTAAGGCGCATTGGAAGATGGGCAGGCGGGGCCTTGCAGACTGCCAAGATGCCGCCGCGCCACCCTGGGTGGGATATCGCCAACGGTTCGGCATTGCCGGTGGCTCAACGGCGTGGTCGCCGGGCGCCGCTGGTGCAATGTCGCTGGATATTGCTGGCCGCGTCCATCCTCGTGCTCCTGCATAGGCAGGAGCCCAGGGCGGTTGGGCGCTTCGGTTGGATCATGGGCTCCTGCCTGCGCAGGAGCACGGCGGTGGCTGGCGTCGATGGGCATGCTGGATTGTTCACGGGCTCGATCCTGCCGGCAAGTGCCATGGCCAGGTTCAGCGCATGCAGACCGGATCGTCACGGATAAAGCGCGTACAACCGGCCGGGCCGGCCTCAAATCGGCGCGCCGAGCAGCAGCCGCGGCCGGGAGCCGGCTTCGCCGCGCGCCTCGGCCATGAAGCGGTCCTTGAGCGGCGCCATGCGCTGCACGGCCGAGAGACCGAGGCGCCGCACCAGCGAGGCGGGGCGGCCGGGGATGTCAAACAGGCGGACGAGGCCGTCCATCATCATGGTGACGCTCATGGAATCGAGTGCGCGCCACTTCTGGTAACGGGCGAGCAACTGCGCGTCGCCGGGTTCGAGGCCGGTACGCATGCCCTCCACGATCACTTCGGCAAGGGCGGCGACATCGCGATAGCCCAGGTTCACGCCCTGCCCGGCAATGGGATGGATGCCGTGCGCGGCGTCCCC
>DASRXY010000141.1:0-4085 GCA_035654035.1 Sphingobium sp.
CGCCGCCTTCGATCCCGACACGGGCTGGCGCATTGCCTTCTGGGTGGGCCTGCTGCCGGCGGTGCTCATCTTCTTCATCCGCCGCGGCTCGGACGATTCGGACATCTTCAAGGCGGCGCAGGCGCACCGCAAGGCGCGGCCCGGCCCCGGCCTCACCGCTATCTTCACCACCAACCGGATGCTGGGCATCACCCTTCTTGCCTCCATGCTCTCGCTGGGCGTGCAGGGCGCGGCCTATTCAGTCGCCAATTATCTGACGGCGTTCATGACCCAGGAGCGCGGCCTCAGCCAGTCGGTGGCGAGCTACTGCGTGCTCATCAACAGCATCGGCGGCTTCTTCGGCTGCCTCGTCAACGCCTATATCAGCGATCGCTTCGGCCGGCGTGCGGTGTTCCGCCTGTTCGGCCTCGGTTTTGTCGTCATGGCATCGATCTACCTGTTCGGGCCCTGGGGCGGCGACATCCGCATCCTCATCCCGGTCGGCATGATCTACGGCTTCTTCCAGTTCGGCATGTATGCCTCATTCGGCCCCTATTTCACCGAGCTGTTCCCTACCGAACTGCGCGGGTCGGGCCAGTCCTTCGCTTATAATTCCGGCCGCGCCGGAGCCGCGCTGTTCATCATGGCGGTGCCGCTGCTCGCCGGTGCGATGCCGCTCAGCGCCGCCATGGCCACGCTGGGCATCGTTGGCATTGCCTGCGCGCTGCTGCCCACACTGCTGCTGCCGGAGACAGCGGGCCGCACATTGCTCTCGCTCGATGATTTCGCCGACACCCCCGAAACTGGGGATGCGGCGGCGGCAGAACCCAAGCTGGCGCAATGACGGCGCGATCGCCCCGTCGAGACCTTGGCGCCGGCCGCCGGAGCGCCGATTGACTCGGCCGCAATCGGATGCGACCACCCGGGCCGGCAGTGCCCGGGGGCGCGGTGAACTCGGCCCGCAGAGGCCAGCGCCCGCCGCAGGAAAAAGGGAACAGGAGATGGAGAGGTTCAGCACGAACGGCCTTCCGACCACCGGGCGAACGGCGGCCTGGAATGCCATCTACGCCCAGCGCATGAGCCGGGGCGGCTTCACCCCGGACGATCACGCCCAGTTCGATGCGGACCTGCGCATCGGCAAGATCGGCCCGGTCAAGCTCGCCCGGCTCTCCATCGACGGATGCAGCTTCGAGCGCAGCCAGACCGACATCGGCCAGAACTTTCCCCGACTCTATTCCTTCCTGCTCCAGGCCGAGGGGCAGTCGACCTTCTACCATTGTGGCAACGAGGCGGATCTCTCCGAGGGCGACTTCGTGCTCTGCGACACCGGCCTGCCGCATTATTGGGTGACGCGCGACCATTCGACCACGATCATGGTGCGCGTCGAACCGGCGGTGTTGCGCGAATATCTGCCGGCGCCCGAGCAGTTCTGCGGCCTCCATCTCGGCCGTGCGGTCGGCCTGACGGACACGGTCGCGGCGATGGTCCGCTCGCTCACCAGTCGGGTCGAGGCAGGCATCGACGGCGCCTATGAGGGGCAGATCGCGCGGCATCTGCTCGACATGATCTCGATGACCTACACCATGGGCTTCGGCGGCTCCAATGCATCCGCCACGCTGTGGCAGCGGCGCAAGGACATCGTGCGCTACATCGAGGAACATCTACGCGATCCGCAGCTCAGCCCCGCCGCCATCGCCGCGGGCCTGCGCCTCTCGCCGCGCTATCTGCGCACCATCTTCTCCATCTCCGGCGAGCGTGTGTCGGCTTATATTCTGCGCCGCCGACTGGAGGAATGTGCGCGGCAGATGCGCAACCCCGCCTGGAGCGGCCACACGCTGACCGAGATCGCCTTCTCCTGGGGCTTCAACAGCTCGGCCTATTTCACGCGCTGCTTCCATGAGCTGTTCGGTGCCGCGCCGCGCGATTATCGCCGCATGGCATTACAGGACCAGTCCGGGGACTGAACACCCCGCCGGCGGCGCCGATCGATCGCGAGTTCCCCGCCGGCCAACGGCATGGCGCCATATGCCTGAAAACCCAGGAAACACAGGGCTTTCAGTGCTTTTTCACGGCCGTTCTTCTCAACAAATTGTTGCGCCCTTTCGAGCAAGTTGCTGCCTCGGCGCTCGCCGTAAGCAGGGAAAGGCCCGCCGCTCCAAGCGCGCGTGCCCCCATTTCCGCACTGCCGAGGAAGCATGCCCCAGTCCCAGACCCTATTCGACACGCATGCGCATCTCATCTCGGACGATTGGGCGCGCTATCCGCCCCGTGCCTTCGGCGAAGGGGTACCGGTGCCGGACCGCGCGGGCTTCAGCATCACCGTCGAGGCGCTGATCGAGATGATGGACCGCCATGACGTCGCCGAGGCCTGTCTCGTCCAGCGCGGCCACATCTACGGCTATGACAACAGCTACATTATCGATTCCGCCGCCCGCTATCCCGGCCGCCTGCATCCGGTGGTGATCCTCGACCCGCAAGATCCCGCCACGCCGGCCCTCTATCGCGATCTCGTCGTCCACCATCATGTGCGCGGCTTCCGCATGGCAGTGGCGCGGCCCTGGATTCTCGATACGAGCTGGCTGTGCTCGCCGGCGGCTCTCAAAGTGTGGGAGACCTGCGCCGAGTTGGGTACGCCGGTGACGCTCATCCTGTTCATGAAGCAGCTTTCCTACCTGCTGCCGTTGGTCAAGCTGCTGGCACGCCAGTTTCCTGATCTGCCGATCCTGCTGGACCATGGCGCCATGCCCTATGGCATGACTCAGTATGAAGTGGGCTTGGCCGAGGAAGCCGGCGAAACGGTCGTGATGCCGCCACCACCGCATTACGGCATCGATACCAGCATCGCCATTTTCGAGGACGTACCCAACGTCTATTTCAAGATCACCGAGATCAATATGGAGCGGCTGACGAAGGCCGGCGTGCAGCCCGCCGCTCTGGTGCGCCGCATGGTCGATGGCTTCGGGCCGGAGCGGCTGATTTGGGGCTCGGACATCGGCCAGAGCATGCTGTGGTCCTATGCTGAAAAGACCGCTATGGCACGCGCGGCGGCCGAATTGCTGAGCCCGCGGGAGCAGCGCCATTTCCTCCACGATAATGCCGCGCGGATCTTCGGCGCGGCCATCGGCGGGCGGACGGTCACGCCGATCCAGCGCAATGAAGGCGCGCGCCGCCGGCCCTGAAGCCGGCGGCCAACCGCGCGCTGGCCCTCACCCGAAAGGACCCTCTGGATCAAAGCCGCCGCAACTAGCCCGCCTGCTCAGTCGATGGAGAAGAGGCTGCGCGCGATGTGACGCACGCCGCCGTTGGCCTGCACCTTGTCGTCTTTGCTATTGAAATAATAGAGCGCCCCGATCTGACCGTCGCCAGCATGCCAGGCATTAGGATAACCGAGGTCCCAGCTCCCCCCATCGTCGCGCACGATCAGCTCGGGGCCCCATGTCCGGCCGCCATCCTCACTGACGCTGGCGCGGATGCCCGAAGGCATCAGCCGATAGCCATAGACCGCAACCACACGCCCGTCCGGCAGCACGACGAGGCTGCACGGCGCGCCATAATCGTTGACGCGCGAGAGGAAGGTCCAGCTTTCGCCGCCATCGTCGCTGGCGAAGACTTCGCTCCACATGACGCCGGTGGGGTCGCGCTGGCAACGCGTGACGCACAGGATGCGCCCGCTCGGCAGCATGTAACCGCGCGGATAGAACCAGCGATAGCCCACGAAGCGGATGCTCCCGGTATAATCACCGTCGGTTTGGCCCCACGGGTCCGTCTTGGGCACGATGTAGGAGAGGAAGTGGAACTCCGTCCCGCCATTGGTACTGGCATAGACGAGCGGGCGGCGATTGGCGTTGTTCTCGTCAACCGAGAAGAGGAAGAGCAGGCAGCGCCCGTCCGGACGGACGAGCGCTGATTGCACACCAGTGGTGGAAACCAGCCCTTCCAGGGGCAGTACCAGCGCGGGACCCCAGCTCCGCCCGCCATCGCGTGAGATGCGCACGGTGCCGCGCGCCGTCTTCTGCGCGAAACCGCCGGTGCTGCCACTGGAGACGAGTACGTCGCGGTCCAGGAAGTTCACCGGCTCGGGCAATCGCTCGACTGTCTGGGCCCCC
>DASRXY010000142.1:0-6046 GCA_035654035.1 Sphingobium sp.
CTGGCGCTCCATCAGCGTGCCGGGCAAATGCAGCACCGTGACCTGCATGCCGCGCAAGGCCAGACCGTGCGCCGCCTCCAGCCCGAGCAGGCCGCCACCGATCACCACGGCCGCACCGCCCGCATCCGCCGCCGCGAGCATCGTGTCGACGTCCTTCATGTCGCGGAAGCTGATGACACCCGGCAGATCCTTGCCGGGCACCGGGATGATGAACGGATCGGAGCCCGTCGCAATGAGCAGGCGGTCATAGCCGGTCACGCGACCGGAGCGGCTGGTGACGGTCGCAGCCTCCCGATCGATCGACAGGATCGGATCGGCCGTGACCAGCTCGATGCCATTGTCGCGATACCAGTCGAGCCCGTTGATGACGATCTCATCGAACGTCTTCTCGCCGGCCAGCACCGGCGAGAGCATGATGCGATTGTAGTTCACATGCGGCTCGGCGCCGAAGATGGTGATGCGGTAACGCCCCGCATCCCGCGCCAGCAGCTCCTCGATCGCGCGGCAGCCCGCCATTCCGTTGCCGATGACGACGAGGTGCTCGCGCGGAGCGCCCGCCATGCGGTCAACCGCCGCGTCGCTTCCCTCGCGGGATTGATAGTCCTGGAAGTCCATGTCCCATGCTCCAAAACGAAAAAGCCGCCATCCGGGCTCCGGTCCGAGAACCGAAGCCTGGATGGCGGCTTTGCCATCATGATGCGCCTTGGCGGTCCGTCCTCGGACCATCGCGGCTATGAAAGAGTCGGGCGTCTTTGCCCTTCGCAGTGCAACATGACCGGGAATTCCTCCCGGTGCAAGCGTCAAAATGCCCAGTCGGTCTGGAGCCACAGTTTGCGCGTGTCGCTTGCGAAACCGGCCGCCTGATACCGAGCGAACCGCGCTGATACGGTCATGCGCCTGATCTTCGCACTCGCGAGCAGATCGATCTCGTCGCCATAATGCCGATCGAGCCGGTCGCTCGCGAATCGGTGCCAGGTCGCCTGAAACGAGAGCGCATCGATCGTCCCGATCCTGCTCCAGCCATAGCCTGCGCCGGCGTACAGATCGCGCACGCCATCGGGCGGCGTGGTCAGCAGCTTGTCAGCCCAGCCCTGAAACTTGAAATTGGTGCCGAGCGGCGTCTGAAAGCTGGTCAAGGCCGTGCCATCGCCCGCGCCGAGCACCTCGTAGCCGGCATTGAGCTTCAGCGCCTTCACGTCCAGCGCTACGTCCGCCAGCCAGTAATCGGCGGCATAGCGGTTGGGATTGTGGCGATAGGCCGTCTGCCTGGCGTAGCTCAGCGCATAGCTCAGCTTCGCGGTTTTCGAGAGCGGCCACGATCCGGCAAGGCGGCCGCCATAGGTCTGGCTGGACAAGCGATAGCCCTGCACCGCCACCTCCCGCTGATCGACGAGATAGGCAAAGCCGGTGAACGTGCCGAGAGAGGTCGCGTAAAACAGATTGCCGAGCACGCTATCACCGCCCACGCTGCGCGGCCGCGCACCATTGCCTTCCACGCCCCAGATGGTGCGGACATTCCAGACGTAGCTGAGATCGGCCTTGAAGCCCGCGAGACCCGTCCATTCGGCGCGGACGGCGTCGAATGTCTGTGCATTCTGACGGAACGCGGCATTGCCGACAAAGCGCTCGTCATCCAGCGCGATGCGCTGCCGCCCCGCCGTCAGCGTCACTGCCTGCGTGCGGTACTGGATCTGCGCCCGATAAAGGGCGACATTCTCCGGATCGGCTACGAGCGGCCGTAGGGTCCCACCGTGCAAGCCATCATCATAATGATCGGCCAGGGCCAGCGTCCCCTGCGCCTCCACCAGGACGGACCATGGGCCCCGCCCGGCCTGCGCGCCCGCGCGCAAACGGATCGTCGCCGCCTCGGCATCGTCCGACAATCCCGCCTGATCGACCATTTCATGCCGAAGGCGGACGTCGATCAGCGGCTTGAGGCTCAAATTCTGGGCGCAAACCGGCCCGGCAGCGACCAGCGCGGTCGCCGCGACAAGATGGGATTTCATGGATGGCCTCCAACACGGGACGCGGGCGGCGCACGACATGCCGCCCGCTTCTTCGCTTCGCCTAGATGCGCGCGGCAGTGCTCCAGCTGGACCGCCACTTGCCCTTGACCAGCGTGATGCCACCCAGCGCCAGCAGCGCGAGCCCCGCGAAGATCAGAAAGCCCGAGGCGAAGCTGCCAGAGACCTGCTTGGCAACGCCGAGCGATGAGGCGAGGTAGAAGCCGCCAACCCCGCCCGCCATGCCGACTAGGCCGGTCATGATGCCGATCTCGGCCTGAAAACGCTGCGGAACGAGCTGGAACACCGCGCCATTCCCCGTACCAAGTGCCAGCATGGCGACCACAAACAGGCCCAGCGCGCTCGCCAGCGTCGGCGCCATGCTGACCCCGGCCAGCGCCAGCGCCGCAACGGCAAACACGATCGTCAGCGTGTTGATACCGCCGATCCGGTCAGCGAGCGCGCCGCCCATCGGCCGGACGAGCGATCCCGCAAAGACGCAGGCCGCGGTGCAATAGCCCGCCAGGATCGTGGTCAGGCCGAACTGATCGGTGAAATAGATGGTGAGCGAGGACGCGAGGCCGGAGAAACCGCCGAAAGTGACTGCATAAAAGCCCATCAGCCACCAGGCGTCGGCCGTTCTGAGCGGTGTGAAATAGTCGGTGAACTTCTTGGGTGCGGGCTGATTGGGCGCATCCCTGGCCATGACCAGATAGACAGTGAGCGCAAGCGTCAGCGGGATGCAGGCAAGACCCAGCACTGCGTTCCAGCCCAGCAGCTTGGCCAGCATCGGGGCAAAGAGCGAGGCGAGCACCGTGCCGGAATTGCCCATGCCGGCGAGCCCCATGGCCTTGCCCTGATGCTCGGGCGGATACCAGCGGCTGGCGAGCGGCAAGGCGATGGCAAAGCTGGCGCCGGCAAAGCCCAGGATGACGCCCAGCACCAATGTGCCGCCAAAACTGTTCACACCCAGTAGCCAGGCGGTGAACAGGCCCGCGATGACGATGAGCTGGCTGAGCGTGCCGGAGAGCTTGGGGCCGATCCGGTCGACCAGCAGGCCGTTCACGACGCGCAACAGCGCGCCCATCAGCGTGGGCGTGGCGACCATCAGGCCCTTTTCGGCCGGTGTCAGCGCAAGCGTCTTGGCGATCTCCGGTGCGAGCGGACCGAGCAGCACCCAGACCATGAAGGCGAGATCGAAATAGAGGAAGGCGGCGATCAACGTGGGCTTGTGCCCGACCCGCCAGAAATTGCTCTTGTCCGCGCCTGTGCCCGGCACAGCGGCGCCTGAAACGTCCTGAATGACCGTAGCCATATCCCGTCCCCCTTTTGATGGACGATGAAACGAAAAAAGCCGCTCGACGGACCTGCGCGCATATGCGCGAGATCCGGTCAGCGGCTTTGCTGCGAAAAATTGGAAGGACGGCCCCGGCTCCATCCGTGGAGCACACCGTCCAAAGGACTACGCCTCGTCGCGTAGCCCGGTCACTATCTCGCGTTTCGTTTTATGTTGCAAGGCACAATATTCACGCCGTCAGCGCGGCACATCGAAGCCGGCAAGATAGTCTGCAACCCGATCGGGATCGAAGGCTCTGCCATCGAAAAAACGATCCGGGCCCAAGGTAATAGCGCCCTTTGGCGCACCGATGGCGAGCGGCTCGGCCAGAGCGCCCTCCACCTTCATACTGGCCCCCGGCATCGGCGCGTCGCTCTGCGCCAAGGCGCGGCGATAGACGTCCGGGCGAAAGACGGCGGCGGCGCGCGCCTGCGTGTCCTCGCTCGAGTCGACCATTCGCCAGCGCACGAACTGGGAATAGATCCACAGCGCCTGGCTCCGCCACGGAAAGGGCGTCGCCTCGCGCGCGAAGAGCAGGAAGTCGGGCAGGTCGACGGGCGCCTCCCCCTGCCGCGCCACCACGCGGCCGGCCAGCGCCCGCGCGATCAGGTCCACCGGCTGGCCGACATGGTCCGGGCGCGAGAGCAATGCTGCGAGCTCGTCCCGGTTTTCCGGAGCGTCGCACCAGCTGGCGGCCGCCGCCAGCGCGCGCAGGAGCGCATCCACCGTCTCGGCGTTCGCCTCCATCCAATCCGTGCGAAACGCCAGCACTTTCTCGACGCCGCGCTGCCACAGGCGTTCGCTCGCCGCGACCGCTTCCGCCAGCCCCGCTTCGATGGCGGCGCTCCCCCAGGGCTCGCCGGCCGTAAAGCCATCGATCTCACCCGCGCGCATCGCCTCGACCATCAGCGAGGGCGGCAGCACGCGCAGCACCACGTCACGGTCGGGATCGACCCCGGCGCTGGCGAGGAAATAGCGCAGGATCAGCGCATGGCTCGAAAAGCGATGGACCACTCCGATGATCGGCTTGCGGCGATAGAGCCCGATCGCGTTGGCGAAATCATGCCCGGTTGCCGTGGGATCGCCGAGCCGTGCCGCGGCATCGGGCTCCAGCGCCGCTGCAAAATCCGGCGCCATGACCAGCAGATTGCCATTGACGTTGAGCTTGTAGGGCGCGGACAGCGCGCAGGGTTGCTGGCTCAAGCCAAGCGTGACCGCGACCGCCAGCGGGGCCAGCATATGCGCGGCCTGCACCTGACCATAGACCAGCCGGTCACGCAGCGTCGCCCAGCTCGTATCACGCAGGAGTTCGAGCGCGATCCCTTCCGACTGTGCAAACCCCTTCTCGCGGGCGACGACCAGCGGCGCCGCATCGGTCAACCCCAGAAAGGCGATGCGAACAGGCGTCACGATGTCCCTCCCAGCAGATCGCTTGCGGTAATCAAGGCGGCGGCGACATCGACCATCTTCTTACCCTGGTTCATGGCAGTGGTGCGCAGCAGCGCATAGGCATCCGCTTCGGAGAGGCCGCGCGTATTCATGAGGATCGATTTGGCCCGGTCGATCGTCTTGCGATCCGCAAGTTGCGTCACCGCTTCATCCCGCTCGGCCTGCATCCGGGCGAAGGCATTGAAGCGACGGATGGCGAGATCGATGATCGGCTTCACCCGCTCCTTGCGCAGGCCATCCACAACATAGGCGGACACGCCCGCATCGATTGCCGCGCCGATCATGCTGTCGTCTGACTGGTCGACGAACATGGCAATCGGCTTGGCGAGCGCCCGGCTGACGATCAGCATTTCCTCGAGCGTGTCGCGGCTTGGATTGCCCAGATCCATGAGCACGACATCCGGCGCCATGCGCTCCAGACGCACCACAAAAGCGCCGCGCGGCGGCACGACGTGAATGTCGTCATAGCCAGCGTCCCGCAGCCCCTCTTCGAGAACCGTCGCCCGTGCCCCACTGTCGTCGATGATGACGATTCGCACACAATTTCCCTTCGCACTCGCAGCATGAATGCCGTTTATCGGGTTGTGCGTCAATTTGACGTGGCATCGATATTCGGAGGCAGCGGGCGATGGCATGGTGTCGCTCCCGATGATGCCCAGAATCTGACTGGAGAGATCGAGAGTTAGGGTGCGCGAGCGGCAAACAGGATGCCAAAGTACGCGCTCCGATGTTCGAAATGTCGGCGCGAGCGGTTCAAGCTTGTCGTCCGTTCGCGGAAATACCGTCACTCCGCCACGCGGACCTCGGCGTCCAGGCTGAAATGGACGCTGACTTGAGGAGCAAGGCTTGTGCCCGCCTCGCCCATGCCGATGCCGAAAGCGGTGCGGTCAATCGTCGCACTGCCTTCCACATGGCGCGAAGGGCCGCTGCCGGAGAGCGTGAAGGTCAGGCTTTGCGGCCGGCTCTTGCCCCTGAGGCTGAGTGTGCCCTGCGCAACGTAGCGGTTGGCGCCGGTCCGCCGCACCGACTGGGTGCGAAACGTCGCGCGCGGATGAGTGGCGGCATCCAAAAAGTCCCCGCCGCCCAGCATGGCGTCCTGGGTCGCATCGCCCACGGAAGCGCTGGCGAGATCGATGGTGATGGCGATGTCCGCGCTTTCCGGTTGATCGGGATCGAAGACGATTTCGCCCTGCCATCTGGCAAACCGGCCGGCAATGTTGCTCGCGCCGTTGCGGTCCGAGAAGGCGAGCGTGCCGCC
>DASRXY010000143.1:0-3101 GCA_035654035.1 Sphingobium sp.
GGACGGGCGCCGCCACATCATGCGCAACCGGCGCGACATCGGCGTGTGGGAAATCTTCATTCCCGATCTCGGCGAGTGGCGCGCCTATAAATATGAGATCGTGGGGCCGGACGGCACGGTGCAGCCGCTGAAAGCCGACCCCTTCGCCTTCGCCTCGGAGTTGCGGCCGCAGACCGCCTCGCTGACGGCCCGGCCCGGCAAGAGCGACTGGGGCGATGCCGCGCACCGTGCGCACTGGGCCGGCGTCGATCCACGTCGCGAGGCGATCAGCATCTACGAGGTGCATCCCGGCTCATGGGACCGTGATGCGAATGGCTGGTTCCTGGATTGGGATACGCTCGCCGCGCGGCTCATCCCCTATGTGGTGGAATTGGGCTTCACCCATATCGAGTTCCTGCCCGTCTCCGAGCACCCCTATGACCCGAGCTGGGGCTACCAGACGACGGGGCTCTATGCGCCGAGCGCCCGTTTCGGCGATCCGGCGGGGTTCGCGCGCTTTGTGGACGGCGCGCACCGCGCCGGTGTGGGCGTGCTGGTCGACTGGGTGCCGGCGCATTTCCCCACCGATGCCCATGGCCTCGCGCGTTTCGACGGCACGGCGCTCTACGAGCATGAAGACCCGCGCCTGGGCTTCCACCCCGACTGGAACACGGCGATCTACAATTTCGGCCGGCGCGAGGTCGCCAGCTTCCTGGTGAACAATGCGCTGTTCTGGGCCGAGGTCTATCATGTCGACGGGCTGCGCGTGGATGCCGTCGCCTCCATGCTCTACCGGGACTACAGCCGTGCGGCGGGGCAGTGGATTCCCAACCGGGAGGGCGGGCGCGAGAACTGGGAAGCGGTGGAGTTCCTGCGCGCCATGAACAAGGCCGTTTATGGCGCGCATCCCGGTGCCGTCACCATCGCGGAGGAATCCACCGCCTGGCCCGGCGTCACCCTGCCGACACACGAGGGCGGGCTCGGTTTCGGCTTCAAGTGGAACATGGGCTTCATGCACGACACGCTGAGCTACATGAGCCGCGACTCCATTCACCGGCGCTACCATCATGACGAGATCACCTTCGGCCTGATGTACGCCTTCGCCGAGAATTTCGTGCTGCCCCTGAGCCATGACGAAGTGGTGCACGGCAAGGGCTCGCTTCTCACCAAGATGAGCGGCGATGATTGGCAGAAATTCGCCAATCTGCGCGCCTATTACGCGCTGATGTGGGCTTATCCGGGCAAGAAGCTGCTGTTCATGGGACAGGAGTTCGCCCAGCGCCGCGAGTGGAGCGAGGCGCGCGCGCTCGATTGGGCGCTGCGCGATGCCCCGGCCCATGAGGGCGTGCGCACCCTCGTGCGCGATCTCAATCGGCTCTATCGCACGCTGCCCGCGCTCCACGCCCGCGATTGCGAGGCGGAGGGCTTTGAGTGGCTGATCGTGGACGATGCCGCCAACAGCGTATTCGCCTGGCTGCGCAAGGCGCCGGGCGCCGCGCCGGTCGCCATCATCGCGAACATGACGCCGGCAGTGCATGAGGGCTATGCTGTGCCGCTGCCGCGCGAAGGGCGCTGGCGAGAAGTGCTGAACAGCGATGCGGCGGCCTATGGCGGGAGTGGCATGGGCAATCTGGGGGGCGTGACGGCGCGCGACGGACGCGCGATCATCACCCTGCCGCCGCTCGCGACGATCATGCTGCATGCCGAGGACTGACGGGAAGAGTGCGCCGGGCGGGGCGCGGGACGAAGGAGAGAAGTGCCGTGACGGGTGTTGACAGACGCTTCCAGCCCCTGGCGCGCGACGCCATGGCCTATGTGCTCGCCGGTGGACGCGGTAGCCGCCTCATGGAGCTGACAGACAATCGCGCCAAGCCGGCGGTCTATTTCGGCGGCATGTCGCGTATCATCGATTTCGCGCTCTCCAACGCGATCAATTCCGGCATTCGCCGCATCGGCGTCGCCACGCAATACAAGGCGCATTCGCTCATCCGCCACATGCAGCGCGCCTGGAACTTCATGCGCCCAGAGCGCAACGAGAGCTTCGACATCCTGCCCGCCTCGCAGCGCATCGATGCCTTCCACTGGTATGAGGGCACGGCCGACGCGGTCTATCAGAACATCGACATCATCGCCGCACACGCGCCGCGCTACATCGTCATCCTGGCGGGCGATCACATCTACAAGATGGATTATGAGCTGATGCTCCAGCAGCATGTCAGCCAGGGCGCGGACGTGACGGTGGGCTGCCTGGAAGTGCCGCGCGCTGAGGCGAGTGGCTTCGGCGTGATGGCAGTGGACGAGACCGGGCGCATCACCAGCTTCGTCGAGAAGCCCAAGGACCCGCCAGCCATGCCCGGCAAGCCGGACGTGGCGCTGGCCTCCATGGGCATCTACGTCTTCGATACCGAATTCCTGTTCGATCAGCTCCGCCGCGATGCCGATACGCCCGAGAGCAAGCGCGATTTCGGCCACGACATCATCCCCTACATCGTCAAACACGGGAAGGCCGTGGCGCATCTCTTCTCGTCGAGCTGCATCCGCGCGGCCGAGGAGATCGCGGAATATTGGCGCGATGTCGGCACGCTCGACGCATATTGGGAAGCGAATATCGACCTCACTGACGTGGTCCCCAAGCTCAATATGTACGATCGCGACTGGCCGATCTGGACCGACCAGATTGTCGCCGCGCCGGCCAAGTTCGTGCATGACGAGGAAGGGCGGCGGGGCCACGCCATTTCCTCGCTTATCTCGCAGGACTGCATCGTCTCGGGCGCGACGGCCCATCGCAGCCTGCTCTTCACCGGCGTGAAGATGGGCAGCTATTCCAGCGTCGATGAGGCGGTGATCCTGCCTTATTGCAATATCGGGCGGGGCGCGCGGCTGAGCCGCTGCATTGTCGACAGCGGCGTGCGCATTCCCGAGGGGCTGGTGGTCGGCGAGGACCCGGTGCTCGATGCCCGGCGGTTCCGCCAGACGGAAAGCGGCATCTGCCTCATCACGCGCAACATGATCGAGAAGCTGAAATGACTGCGTGCGGAGCCATCACCATGGAGCACGGCCGGTGACGAGCGCAGCGGCCGTGGCGCCCATTTCCGTCCTCTCCGTGGCGTCCGAATATTGGC